>NZ_JBWKXC010000005.1:74106-134871 GCF_059422605.1 Clavibacter sp. GW821-FHT01D01 | reverse complement strand
CGAGGCCGCCGGGCGTCGTGCGCCCGGCGCCCCCACCGGTGTACTGATCGTTACAGTAGTGCTTTTGTGTTACGTCGCTGTTACGAGCGTCAGGACGACTTCGTGACGTCCTCGAGGTGGTAGTTGCCGAGCGGCGTCACCTCGAAGCCGTCGATCCGGTCGCTGATCGCGTAGGCGTACGGCGAGTAGTAGAGGTAGGCGAGGAAGGCGGACTCCCCCGTCTTCTCCTGCAGCTGCGCGTACAGCTCGGCGCGCTTCGCGTCGTCGGTCTCCAGCTGGGCCTGCTTGTTGATCGCCACGACCTCGGGGTCGTCGTAGTACGTGAACGCCGAGTGCGAGCCGCCCTCGGGATCCACCGCGAACGAGGTCCACTGGTCGGGGTCCGGGATGTCCATGGTCCAGGCCGACAGCGTCATGTCGAAGTCGGAGTCGAGGCGCGCCTGCTTGTTGGCGGTCGGGTCGAGCTGCGTGATCTCGACCGTGATGCCGAGCTCGGCGAGCTCGGACTGCAGGATCTGCGCCACCGACGTCTGGTTCGGGTCGCCCGAGCGGATGAGGAGCTCCGTGGAAAAGCCGTCCGGCATCGTCGACTGCGCGAGCTCGGCCTTCGCCTTCGCCATGTCGAGCTCCGGGGCCCCCGTGTCGCCGTCGTAGTACGGAGTGCCGGGCGACAGGAGGGAGTCGGCCGTCTCGCCGTTGCCGAACAGCACCGCGTCGACGAGCGAGTCGCGGTCGATCGCGTACGCGATGGCGCGGCGGACGTGCACGTCGTCGAACGGCTTCCGCTGCTGGTTGAAGGCGAGGTAGTCGATCTGCGTTGACGGGAAGGTCACGGCCTCCACGCCCTCGGTGGACCCGAGCGACTCGAAGCTCGACCAGTCGGGGGTGTCGTTGATGTCGATCTGGCCGCCCTGGAGCTGCAGCTTCCGCGTGTTCGCGTCCGGCACGACCGTCCACGTCACGCTGTCGAGCGTCGGCTTGCCGTCCTGCCAGTAGTCGGCGTTCTTGGTGAGCTTCACCGACTGGCCCTTGGTCCAGGAGTCCCAGACGAAGGGTCCCGTGCCGACGGGCGCCTCGTAGAACTCCTCGACCGTCTTGCCGCCGTAGTCGATCGGCACGATGCCGTTGCTGAAGATCGACAGGTCGGCGATGAGCGGCGCCCACGGGTACTTGAGCTTCACGGTGAGGGTCGTGTCGTCGGTGGCCTCGACGGTGTCGATGGCCGCGTTGACGAAGCCCCAGCCGCTCGCGCCCGTCTTCGTGTCCTCGTCGATGGAGAACTTGACGTCCGCGGCGGTCATCTCCTTCCCCGTCGAGAAGGTCACGTCGTCGCGGAGCGCGATCGTGTACGTGAGCTGGTTGTCGGAGATCTCGTAGCCCGTGGCGAGCCACGGGTCGACCTTCGACCCGTCCTGGCTGACCATGAAGAGCGGCTCCATGATCTGCTGCATCACGCGGATGGAGTTGTTGTCGAAGGTGGTGGTCTTGTCCATCGCGATGATGTCGGCGGACCGGGCGATGACGAGGTCGCCTCCGGTCGCGGTGCCGCCGTCGCTCGACGAGCTGCCGCCGCCGCCGCATGCGGCGAGGGCGAGCGTCGCGGTGGTCGCGAGCGCGATGGCCGCGACTCGGACGGGTCTGATCATGGTGGGCCTCACTGTCTCGGGCGTCGCCTGGCCGGCGCACGCGGGTCGGATCCGAGGGCGAGCCGATCGCGGCCGACCTCCGGGGAGGATCCGCCCGCGCTCCACTGCGCTCGTCTCAAAAGTTACAGTAGGGCCTTATCTTTTCGATCTTGTTACGTTTGGAATACATTGGCCGACGTGGATCCCCGCACCGCCGCCGTCCTGCGGCTCCGACCGTTCGATCCGGTGCGCGACGCGCCGGCCCTGCGCTCCTGGCTGCCCGACGAGGCGGCCTTCCGCCTGTTCGCCGGTGAGGACGCGCCGTGGCCGTTCACCGACGAGGTCGCCATGCGGCCCGGGAACCCCGCCGCGCGTGCGTGGACGGCCGTGGCCGTCGCCATGGTCCCGGCGGAGGTCGCCGAGGGGCGGCCGCCGGTGCGCGACGCGGGTGCAGCCGTCGCGGGACCGCCCGTCGGCCACGTCGAGATCGTGCCGGACGGCGACCGCGGTGTCGCCGGCGACCGCGCGGTGCGGCTGGCGCGCATCGTCCTGTCCCCGGAGGTGCGCGGCCGCGGCTGGGGTGCCCGGCTCGTCGAGGCGGCCGTCCACCGGGCGGCGGCCGAGGGCGCCGTCCGCGTCGGGCTGTACGTCGTGCCGGGGAACGCCGCGGCGCTCGGCGCCTACGCGCGCGCGGGGTTCGTCGACCGCGGACGGAACCCGTCGCACCCGTCGTACGTGTGGATGGAGCGCGACCTCCGGGCGGACGCACCGCGCTGACCGGCGCTGGTGGTCCGCCGAGGTCCGCTGCGGGTCGCCGGCGGCGGTCGGCCGCCGGTCAGCGCGCCGTGCGCCGCATCACGCCGCGGGCGCCGCGCCGCATCAGGCCGCGGGCGCCGCCAGGGCCTCGTCGAGCATCTGCTTGAACGCGGGCGTGATGACGGCCGCGTACTGGGGCGTCGTGTGCACGCTGTCGCGCTTCGTGGGGGTGCTGCCGACGAACGACGGGCAGCGCTCCTCCCAGCAGAACAGCGACGACGTGTCGAGGTAGGGGATGCCGAGCGCCGTGGCGGCGTCCTCCTGGGCGCGGTCGCCCACCTTCCAGGCGCCGGGGATGGAGGCCTGGCAGTCGGCCGGCGTCGAGACCTTCGTGGCGCACGTCTCCAGCGGCTGCCCAACGGGCGGCGAGGAGACGAGGACGACCTGGCCCACGTTGTCGCGCACCTTGCCCACCGTACTCTGCACTCCCGCGGACCACTCCGCCACGGCGTCGTCGCCGGTGGCCTTCGAGGCGAGCTTCAGGATCTGGCCGTAGCTGTTGCTGACGAAGAGGATCTCCGGCTGCTCCTCCTGGATCGCCTGCACCGCCTGGTCGCGGAACTCCAGGCAGCCCCCCTTGGTGCTGGTGTCGGGGAACTGCCAGTCGACGTCCATGACGGCGCAGCCGGCGAAGGTGAGGCCGCGGATGTGATGCGTCGCCTCGAACAGCGCGCGGACGGTCGGCAGCAGGGTGATGCCCGTGGAGTCGCCGAGCACCATGATGGTCGGCTTGCGCACGTCGCCGAACGAGCACGAGCGCGGGTTGTCGGCGTCCGTGCGGGCGCAGCCCTGGCTGTCCTCCACGGGCACCGCGGACTTCTCGAGGCCGTCGATCGCCGGGTCGAGGGCGGGCCAGCTGGTCGCGGCGAGGGCGTCGCGGATCTGCCCCTGCAGGGCGCCGAGGTCGCCGGCGGCCACGACGCCGGCATCGACCGGGGCCTCCTCGCCCGTGCTCGCGGCCGGTCCCTTCGCGAGGGACGAGGCCTGGGAGACCTCCTGCTGGCGCACGACGGCGAGGCTGATGAAGGTGACCGTGAGGAGCGCGGCCGTGCCGAGCGCCGCGACCTTCGTGCCGGTGGAGGGCCCGAAGCCCGGGCGGCGGCGCGAGCGGCGCTTCGCGCGGCGGGCGGCGGCGCCGGGCTCCAGCCACTGGGAGCGACGGATCGGGTCCTCGAGGCCGTGGTACGACAGCACGGAGAGGCCGAGGGTCAGCACGAGCACGATCACCGGGTAGCCGATGCCCGCGGTGTCGGAGACCGCCGCGAGGATCACGATCACCGGGAAGTGCCACAGGTACAGCGAGTACGAGATGTCGCCGAGGTAGCGGGAGACGGGGTTGGTCAGCGGCCAGAGGAAGCGCTGGGCCCCGCCGGTGCCGCCCGCGATGACGAGCGCGGCGCCGACGACGGGGATCACGGATCCGGGCGCCGGGATGGGCGAGGCGCTGCTGAGCGCGAAGAGCCCGTACGCGATGACCGCGAGGCCCGACCACGCGAGCACGGGGCGCGCGGCGTCGGGGAGGCGGCGCAGGAGCGGGGTGGCGACGGCGAGCAGCGCGCCGATCCCGAGCTCCCAGGCGCGCGAGAAGGTGGAGAAGTAGGCGACGGCGGCGTTGCCGGCGGTGTCGGCCATCGCCCATGCGAAGGAGCCGACCGTGACGACCAGGAGGATCGCGGTGAGGAAGCCGTGGTAGCGGCCGGCACCCCGGAAGCGCAGCGAGAGCGCGAGGCCGATCGTGAGGAGGATCGGCCAGACGACGTAGAACTGCTCCTCGACGCCCAGCGACCAGTAGTGCTGCACGGGCGAGACCGCGCTGTCGGCGGCCCAGTAGTCGGTGTCGGTGGCGGCGAAGCGCCAGTTGGCGACGAAGAAGAACGCGGCGACGCTGTCCCAGGCGATGGCCGAGGCGCGGCCGGAGAGGAAGACCATCCAGCTCGCGCCGACGGTGACGAGGAGCACGGCGGTCGAGGCGGGGAGGATGCGCTTGACGCGCTTGCGGTAGAACTCCGCGAACGAGATGCGGCCCAGCTTGTCGTGCTGGCGCAGCAGGAGCGACGTGATGATGAAGCCGGAGATCACGAAGAAGACGTCGACGCCGAGGAAGCCGCCGGAGGGCCAGGCCAGCAGGTGGTCGAGGATGACGGCGATGACCGCGAGAGCACGGAGCCCCTGGATGTCGCCGCGGAAGGACCGGGTGCTGGATCCCTCGGGCACGACGGAGGCGGTCCGTCCCGTGCCGCCGGAGGTCGAGGGGCGTGCGCTGGTGGTGGTCATGTCGTCCTCGCGGGTGGGCGGCGTGCGGCGCGCGCGGACGCGACGCCGGCGGGTGGCCGGTGACGGTCGACGAGGGCCGGATGGGCCCCGCGACCGGGTGATTTCCCTGCCCATGGTAATCCAGGGGACATCCCGATGGCGGTCCTGCGGGCGTCGTGCTATGCGTCCGTCGGGCCCCAGTCCGAGGGGCGGACGGGACGTGAGGGATCGGCGCGGCCACGCACCGGGAGTAGGGCGGATGGGACTTGAACCCATGACCGACGGATTATGAGTCCGCTGCTCTGACCAGCTGAGCTACCGCCCCGAGGCGGGAGCTAGGCGGCGCTCGAGCCGTCCGTGAGTCCGCGTGCCTCGTCCGTGACCGGGGAGGCCACGGACTCGCCACGATACAGGCTCTCGAACGTCGAGATCGTGCGCTCGATGTCGTGCGACGCGACCACCGTGAGGCTCTCCCGCTTCATGCGCTGGAGCTCCTCCTCCGGCAGCTCCAGCACGCGGCGGAGCTTCGCGGCGAGGTCGTCGACGTCGCCCGGACGGAACAGGTAGCCGTTCTCGCCGTCGTGCACGAGGTGCGGGAGCGCCATGGCGTCGGCGGCGACGACGGGCAGCGCGGAGGCCATCGCCTCCATGGTGACGATGGACTGGAGCTCCGCGATGCTCGGCATGGCGAGGACCGTGGCGCGCGTGTAGGCGCGCCGCAGCTCCTCGTCGGAGACGTAGCCGGTGAAGGTGGTGCGGTCGGCGATGCCCAGGTCGACCGCGAGCTTCTCGAGCGCGGTCTTCTGGTCGCCGCCGCCGACGATCTCGAGCTCGGCGTGCAGCGACTGCGGCAGGATCGCGAACGCGCGGAGGAGCACGTCGATCTGCTTCTCCCCCGTCACCCGTCCGACGAAGACGATGCGGTTGCGGGTGCGCGGGGAGAAGTCGGGCGTGTAGTTGCCGGCGTCGATGCCGCACGAGATGGCGATGACCCCGCTGAGGCCCGTGTAGCGCTCGAGGAACTGCGCGGCTCGGCGCGTCGGGGTCGTGACGGCCTCGGCGCGCCCGAAGGTGCGGCGCGCGGCCTTCCACGCCATCTGGATGGCCTTGTCCTGCCACGCCACCGGCAGCAGCGTGTGCTGGAGCATGTTCTCCGGCATGAAGTGGTTGGTGCCGATGATGCGGATGCCGCGCTTCTCGGCCTCGATGCTGAGCCCGCGGCCGGTGATGATGTGCGACTGGAAGTGCACGACGTCCGGCTGCACGGCGTCGAGGATCCGGGCGCTGTTCTGGTTGATGCTCCACGGGAGCGCGAACCGCAGCCAGTCGTGCGGGTACCAGCGCCAGCTGCGCAGGCGGTGGGCGGTGACCTCCTGGCCGTCGTGCACCTCGGTCCACGTGCCGTGCCGGCGGTCGGCGGCCGGGGCGACGATGTGCACCTCGTGGCCGCGTCGCACGAGGCCTCCCGCGAGCCGCTCGGCGAACCGGGCGGCCCCGTTCACGTCCGGGGGGAACGTGTCCGCCCCGATGAGGATGCGCAGCGGTCGTCCGGAGGTCGAGGGCTCGCGCGGTGTCGTGTCCGAGGTGTTCGGCAAGAGGTGTCTCTCCAGTGGGTCGGCGTCCGGTGCGCGCCACGGATGTCCGGGTGGCGCGGGCCGGGTGTCGCTCAGCAACGTATCGCACGGTCCCGCGGACGGCCCGGAGGCGCACCGGCGTCCGGCGGGCCGCTCCCGGGGACACGGACGATGCGCGGCGCGGGAAGGTCAGGAGGCGTGCGGGTGGTGCTTGGCGAGCTGGAACACCCCGGCGACGGCGACGCCGCCCGCGACGAGGAAGGCCACCCCGGCGTACAGGGGGGCGTCCGCGGCCTCCCCGAGCACGGTCACGCCGATGCACACGGCGACGAGCGGGTCGACGACCGTGAGGCCCGCGATGACGAGGTCCGGTGGCCCCGAGGAGTAGGCGGTCTGCACGAAGTACGCGCCGAGGAGGGTCGCCGCGACGAGGGCGACGATGCAGACGGCCGTGAGCCCGTCGAAGTCGCCCGTCGTGAGGCGGTTGATGACGACCTTGGCGAGGGTCGCGACGAAGCCGTAGAGCACGCCGGCGCTGATGATGTAGAAGATCGCGCGCACGTGGCGGCGGAAGTAGAGGAACAGCCCCCCGAGGACGACGAGGACGATGCCGAGGATCACGAGGATCGTGATGAGCTCGGGCGTGCGGATCGGGGTCTCCTTCGCGAAGACCGCCGCGAACACCACGAACAGCCCCACCCCGCCGATGCACAGCGCGACCGCGCGCTTGGCCTTCAGGTCGAGGCGCTTGCCGGTCGCGCGGGAGTTGAGGATCGCCGTCACCACGAGCGCCACGGCGCCGAGCGGCTGGACGACGATGAGCGGCGCGAGCCGGAGGCTGGCGAGCTGCAGGACGATGGCGAGCCCGAGCATGACCGTGCCCGCAACCCAGGAGGGCCGGCCGAGCAGGGCGCCGAGCTGGCGGAGGCTGAGGCCCGCCGTGCTCTTCGTGCCGCGCGCCTCCACCTTCGCCACGCCCTGCGACTGAAGCTGCGCGCCGAGGCTGAGGAACACGGCGCCGACCAGCGCGATCGGGATGCCGAGGGCCTGGTAGGGGGTCAACGAGGCGGCCTGGATCACGGGGCTGGCATCGAATGGCACGCCCCGACCCTACCCGGCGGCCCGCCTATCATCGGCAGCATGGCCGTCCTCCCGATCCGGATCACCGGAGACCCCGTCCTGCACGCTCCGGCGCTCCCCGTGGAGGTGTTCGACGACGACCTCCGCGGCCTCGTGGAGGACATGTACGACACGATGGACGAGGCCCCGGGCGTCGGCCTCGCCGCGCCGCAGGTGGGTGTCGCGCTCCGCGTCTTCGTCTACTCGTACGAGACGGACGAGGGCGAGCCGCTGCGCGGCGTGGCCGTGAACCCCGACCTGCTCATCACGCCGGTGCCGGTCCGCGAGGCGGACGAGGACACCGAGGAGGAGGGCTGCCTCTCCTTCCCCGGCGAGCGCTTCCCCCTGGTGCGGGCCGACCGCGCGATCCTCCGGGCGGTAGACCTCGACGGCCGGCCGTTCGAGATCGAGGCGGCCGGTTGGTTCGCCCGCATCCTGCAGCACGAGTTCGACCACCTGGACGGGCTGCTCTACACGGACCGCCTCGCCCACGAGCACCGGAAGCCCGTGGCGAAGGTCATCCGGAAGAGCGGCTGGGGTGTGCCCGGGAGCTCCTGGCTGCCGGGGCGCGACCACCTCGAGGACTGAGGCCGGCCGGGGAGCGTGCGCCGCAGGAAAAGGAAAAAGGCCCCGCGGGTGGAGCCGCGAGGCCTTCGCTCCCCGAGTTGGACTCGAACCAACAACCTGCCGGTTAACAGCCGGCTGCTCTGCCAATTGAGCTATCGAGGATCACGTGGAGCAACCTGGAAAGCGTAGCAAAGAATCCGGGCGCCTCCGATCACCTACCGCCGTCCGGGCGCGTCCGCGGGATCCGGCACGGGCAGGTCGGCCAGGAGCGGAGCACGTCGGAGGCCGGACGCGAGTGCCCCGACGAGCGACGCGAGCACCCCGAGGCCGGCGACCAGGATCGCGACGCGGATACCGCAGGCGGCCGCGAGCAGCCCGCCGAGGCCGGCGCCGACGGGCTGGCCGCCCCAGGCGACCATCCGCGCCGTCGTGTTGACGCGGCCCTGCAGGTGCGCGGGCGTGACGGTCTGGCGGACGACGATGCCGGACAGCGCCACCGTCGAGGCCGCCGCCTGCCAGGCCGCGAGGACGAGCACGGCCAGCGCGAGGGAGTCGACCAGGGCCCAGGCGGCCGTGAGCGCCGTCTGCGCGACCAGGGCGCCGATCACCACGACGCCGACGCCCAGCCGCCGCTGGACCGGACCGAGCGCACGCGAGGCCGCGAGGGTGCCCACGGCCGCGGCGGCGGCCAGCACGCCGAGGGCGGGGCCGTCCGCGGGCTCGTGCAGGCCGCGCGCGATCATCACGACCATCGTCCCGGTCACCGCTCCCCCGGTCAGGCTGCTGCCGAAGCCGAGGAGCGTGAGGTCGCGGACGAGCGGTGAGCGCCGGATGTGGCGCAGCCCCTCGAGCACCTCGGCACCGAGGCGGCGCCCGGTCGGCAGCGCGGGTCGCGGGACCGGCGTCCACCGCAGCCGCGCGAGCAGCAGTGCCGAGACGGCGTAGCTGAGGGCGTCGAGCGCGAGGACCGCGGGCGCGCCGAGCCCGGAGACGGCGCCGGCGCCCGTGAGCGGCCCGGCGATGCCGATCACCGTGTAGACGGTCGTCATGGTGGTGGTCGCGGCCCCGACGCGGTCGCGGCCCGCCAGCGCGGGGACGGCCGAGAAGCTGGCCGCGTCGAAGAAGACGAAGAGCGACGACACGACCGCCGCGACGCCGACGAGGAGCGCCGGGTGCGGGGTCCCGCCGAGGGCGGCGAGCGGGACCGCGGCGGTCGCCGCGGCGCTCAGCCAGGTGGTGGCGAGCATCGTCCGGCGCGCGTCCCAGCCGTCGACGAGCGCGCCGACCGGCAGGGCGAGCACGAGGTACGGGAGCGCCTCCATCATCGCGACGAGGCCGAGCAGGGCCGCGTCCCCCGTGGTCGTGTAGGCGAGCACGGGGAGGGCCACGGCCGTGAGCGCGTTGCCCGCCCAGGAGACGCCGCGCGAGAGCACGAAGGTGCGCATGGCGCCGGCTGCGCGTCCGGCGGCCGCACCGCCCGGGGCCGCCGCGTCAGCCATGCAGCAGCGACTCCAGGGCGACGACCCCGTCGACCGCGCGGGATCCGATGAAGTCGGTGGAGGGCAGCGCCAGCATGCGCCCGTCGCGCACCGCCGCCACGCCCGGGAGCCGGGCCTCGAGGTCGGCGCGCACGGTGTCCCGCTCGGCGTCGGTGGAGTACAGGTAGACGATCGTCCCCGGGTCCCGGCGGGCGACGTCCTCCACGCTCACCTCCGCGTAGTACTGGTCGGCCGGGAGCGCGTCCTCGTAGACGTCGCGGCCCCCCGCGCGGGCGACGACGTCGCTGTAGAGGCCGCGGGCGTCGGCGTAGACCGCGCCGTCGAAGACCTGCAGGACCGCGAGGTCGACGGGGTCCACGCCGCGCACCCGCTCGTCGACCGCGGCGAGACGGGCGCGCTGGTCGGCGACGGCGTCCGCGGCGGCGCGCTCCGCGCCGAGGAGCGTGCCCAGGGCCGTGAGGTCGTCGGCGGCGTCGTCCACGTGCCCGGTGGTGACCTGGCCGTGGCAGAACGAGCTGATGACGTAGACGCGGATCCCGAGGGCCGCCAGGTCGTCGATGGTGGGCAGCTCCGTGCCGTCGAAGTGGTACTCGCCGTCCGCGACGATGAGGTCGGGGTGGGCGGCGAGCAGGGTCTCGCGGTCGACGGCGCCCGTGGCGAGGACGGGCACGCGGTCGAAGGCGTCGCGGTACGCGTCGAGCGGCGGCGACTGGTCCGTGAAGGCCTGCCCGACGAGGCGGTCGTCCGCGCCGAGCTGCAGCAGCATCTCGGTCACGGCCGGCCAGAGCGACACGATGCGCTCGGGCCCCTTCGGGAAGGAGAGGGTCCGGTCGCAGCTCTCCACGGAGACGGGGCCGGAGGAGGCGGCCGCGGTGAGCGCGCCCGCGTCGGCGCCGTCGGCCGCGCAGCCCGCGAGGAGCAGGGCGGCGGCGGTGGCGAGGGCGGTGGCGGTCGCCCGGCGCGGGGACCGGCGGCGGCGCCCGGCGGGTGCGGGTGCGGGCCGCGGGGGCGAGGCGGGGGCGAGGGGGCTCATGGGCGTCCGTCCGGGTTCGAGGTGGGCTGGGGCGAGCTGAAGAACAGGTGGCGGCGACCGGAGACGGGGTGCTCCCCGAGGTGCGCGTCGACGCCGAACACGTCGCGGATGAGGCGCGGCTGCAGCACCTCGTCGGGCGTGCCGCCGGCGACGATGCGGCCGCCCTGCACGACGTGGATCCGGTCGCAGTACGCGGCCGCGAGGTTGAGGTCGTGCAGGGCGACGACCACCGTGACGCCGAGGCCCGCGACGAGGTCGAGGAGCTCGAGCTGGGTCGCCACGTCGAGGTGGTTGGTGGGCTCGTCGAGCACGAGGATGCGGGGGCGCTGCGCGAGCGCCGCCGCGAGCATCACCCGCTGGCGCTCACCGCCGGAGAGGGAGCGGACGGACCGCTCCGCGAGGGCCGTCGCGCCCGTCCGCGCGAGGCAGGCGTCGACCAGGTCGCGATCCTCGGCCGTGTCGCGATCGAGCGCCCCCTTGTGCGGGGTGAGCCCGGTGGCGACGACCTCGCGGACGTCGAGCGCGCCGTCGTCGCCGTGGTCCTGCGTGAGCGCGGCGACGATGCGCGCGGAGTCCCGGGGCCGCATGCCGCGGAGGTCCCGCTCGCCGAGCAGCACCCGGCCGTGCGTGACGGGCAACGCGCGGTACAGGGCCTTGAGGAGCGTCGACTTCCCGCTGCCGTTGGGTCCGACGAGCCCCACGAGCTCGCCGTCGCGTGCCTCGAGCGTCGCCTGGGCGACCGGGGTGGCACGGCCGATGCGGACGGAGACGTCCTCGATCGCGAGCCTCATCGCGCGCGCCCGCCGTCGGCCCGGAGGAGCACCGCGAGGAACACGGGCACGCCCACGAGCGCGGTGACGATGGACAGCGGCAGCTCGCGGGGCGCCGTCAGGGTACGGCCCGCGAGGTCGGCGAGCACGAGGAACAGACCGCCGACGAGCGCGGCGAGCGGGAGGAGCCGCCGGTGCGCGGGCCCGACGACGAGCCGCACCAGGTGCGGGGCGATGAGGCCGACGAACCCGACGCCGCCCGCGACGGAGACCGCGGCGGCGGTGAGGAGCGCCGAGACGACGAACAGGATCGTCCGGGCCCGCGAGAGGTCGACCCCGAGGGAGGCGGCGCGGTCGTCGCCGAGCAGCAGCGCGTCCAGGGTCCGGCCCGCGGCGAGGAGGCCCACGAGACCCGCGGCCAGGGCGGCCGCGGGCAGGGCGAGCGAGGACCAGGAGGCGCCGGAGACGCTGCCGAGGAGCCAGAACAGCACGCCCGCGATCTGGTCGGGCGAGGCCTGCAGCTGCAGCCAGCTGGTGAGCGCCTGGAGCAGCGAGGAGATCGAGACGCCCACGAGGACGAGGCGCGCCGGATCCACCCGGCCGCCGCGCCGCCCGAGCGCCAGCACGAGGGCGAGGGTCCCGATCGCGCCGGCGAAGGCTGCTCCCGTCACCCCGAGGGTCGCGAGGAGGCCCGCGGCGGACGCGCCCACGACGAGCGCGGCGACGGCCCCGAGCGAGGCGCCCGAGGCGATCCCGAGCACGAAGGGATCCGCGAGCGGGTTCCGGATGAGCGTCTGCAGGACGGTGCCGGCGAGCGCGAGCGCCGCTCCCGTCACGAGCGCCAGCAGCACGCGCGGCGCCCGGTACTCCCAGACGATCTGGTCGTCGATCGGATCGACGCCGGTGTCAGCGAGCGGCGTGCCGAGCACGTGGTGGAGCACGACCTGGAGCACGTGCGGCGGCGACACGGAGACGGCGCCGACGCCCATCGCGACGGCGAGCACGAGCGGCGCCGAGAGTACGAGGGCGGGCACGAGGATGCGCCGCACCCGGCGGGCGCGGCGCACCGGGCCGCTGGTCCGGACGGCGGACGGCTCCGGGGCGGCAGGCGGCGCGGCGGCGAAGGCCCGGTCGGCGGCGGACGGGTCCGGAATCGGGGTCGGGCTCGGGCTCGGGGGCGGGGCGGAGGTGGCGGGCATGGCTGCTCTCTGTCGGGTGCGGGAGGTGGTGGCGGGCGGTGGTTGCGGTGGTGGGCGGTGGGCGCCGGCGGGTGCCGGACGCGCCGGGTCAGTGGGGCAGCGGGACGGGTCGCGGCGGGCGGAGCGGGGCGGGCGCCGGCCCGCCGAGGAACGGCAGCGCGTGGGGCGCGTTCGAGCGGAGCCCCGGGACCACGACGCGCGTGACGTGCAGCCCCGCGCGCCGGACCTCCGGCAGGGTCACGTCGACCGCGAGCACCTCGCGCCCCGCGGCGCGCAGGGTCGCGACGAGCTCGGGCAGGCGCGCGGGCCCGTCCCAGCGGTCGGTCACGTCCGCGAGCTCCCGGCGGCCCGTGATGGACCGGTCGAGCTCGTCGAGGAACGCCGCCTGGAGCACGGGGTCGAGGTGCAGCTGCAGGTGGCAGCCGTAGTCGACGACGTCCGCCAGGTCCGGCCGGTAGGAGAGCCGGTAGGCGCGGTCGGCGCGCCAGGGCTTCAGCGGGCTCCCCGGGAGCCGGGCCGCGGCCATGTACGGACCCGCGGGATCGTCGAGGTCGGCCTGGAAGAGCTGCAGCTGGAGCGCCTCCCCCAGCGCCTTGCGGGCGGCGCGCACCGGCCGGCCGCCGCCGGCCATGCCCAGGGTGAGGTACCCGGTGCGGGCGTCGCGGAGGAGCGCGCCGATCACGGGTGGTCCCGCCTCGGACGGGAGCAGGAGCCACCGGCAGGACAGGGCGTCGGCGGGCCCGCGGGCGAGGTCGTGCAGCGTCCGGGGGACGACGAGCTCCTCGAAGCCCGCGCCGTCCGTCCACGCGCGGGTCATGGCCTCCCGCTCGAGCACCTCGCAGAGGCCGCCCCAGCGCGCCTCCGCGACCGAGCGGCCGGTCGCGAGGCCGGCCTGCATGATCGGGTGGACGGCGGGCGGCACGAGGAGCGCGTGCGCGACCCACACGAGCGACGCCGGCACGAGCACGGGATCCCCGCTCCCCGCCCGACCGGGCTGCGTGCCGAGGCGCTCCCCCTCGGCCCAGTCGACGACGGTGCTCGCGTCGAGCGGCACGACCGGCAGTCGGCCGCCCGCGTGCTGCGCGGCGGAGTAGAGCGCGAGCGCGGCGGGATCCAGCACCGGACGGCCCTCCGCGCGGAGGTCGTCCGCTGAGGCCCGGGCGAGGCCCGCCGGCACGAGGTTGCCGCAGTACCGCTCGACGGCCTCGCCGACGGCCGCGCCGAGGACCGCGTCCGGGTCGGCGAACGCGTGCCCCGCGCCCGAGGCGTCGGACGCCCAGCCGCAGGAGGCGGCGGAGTCGGCGAGCACGGCGTGGGCGAGCGCGAAGGCGGGCGGGAAGTGCGCGGGCGTCGCGCGCGGCTCGATGCGGCGGACGATCCCGGTGCGGGCGTCGACGAGGGCGGCGTGCGTCACCGGGGCGGCGGGGTGGGGGTGCATCGGGCCTCTCATGCCAGGGGGATCGGGTCGGGGACGAGGTCGTCGGCGGAGGCGGGGACGCGGTCGAACCCGAGCCGTCGCGGCACGTCGAGGTAGCGGTCGGACCCGCGCAGCGGGTACGCGGGCGGCCCGTTCCCCACGAGCCCCGGCACCACGACGCGCACGACCTCGAGCCCGGTGAGCCGGACGTCGGGCGTCGTGAGGTCGACCGAGACGGCGCGCAGGCCGAGCCGGGCGAGCGCCTCGAGGTGCACGGGCATCGCCCCGTCGGCGTCGATGCGCGGCAGGCGGTCGAGCGATGCGGTGGCCGTCGCGCGGAGCCGGTCGAGGTGCCCGCCGTTCATCCGCGGATCGAGGTGCAGCTGCGCGACCGGCGGCAGGTCGGTGAGGCGCGAGTACCCGGGACCGACGTCGTCGAGGTAGCGCCGATCCGCCCGGTACGGCAGGAAGACGTGCTCCTCGATGCCGCCCGCGCGGACCGCCCGCCATACCTCGCTCGCGGGGTCGACGAGCTGGCGCGTGAGCTGGAGCAGCCCGAGCGCCTCCACGAGCGCCTTCGTCGCGGCGTGCTCGGGGGTGCTCCGGCAGGCGCTCCCGAAGGCCACCAGCCGGGACCCGTCGGGATGCTCCTCCTCGAGGAACGCGGCGACCACGGGTGCGGGCGACTCGGACGGCACCTCGAGGAGCCGGATCCGCACGGGCGGCGTCGCGGGGTCCTCCGCCCAGCCGAGCGCTCCCGTGATCCGGCCGCCGTCGTCGAGCGCGCGCGTGGATGCGCCGCTCGCCCACCAGACGGCGCACGCGTCGCGCTCCCACAGCTCCTCGAGCGCGTTCCGCTCGGCCATGTGCCGGTCCGTGCCGGCCGCGATGCCCGAGTAGGCCAGCGAGTGGCGCGGGACCTCGTGGGCGCGGGGGCCGTGCACGAAGTCGAGCCAGGCGAGCGACGCGGGCACGAGGACGGGGCCGCCGTCGTGCAGGTCGGTGCCGTCCGCCCAGAGCACATCGTCGTGGCGCGTGAAGGGGCGGAACGGGAAGCCGGGAGCCGCGTGCTGTCCGGGCGAGTACAGCGCGAGGTCGTCGGGGTCCACGGCGCGCAGGCCGCGGGCGGTGAGCGAGGCGTGGGATCCGCGCGTCAGCCGCTCGGGCACCGCGTTGCCGCAGTACCGCTCGACGGCCTCGCCGCACGCCGCCAGCCGTGCCGGGACCGGGTCCCCCGCCGACGCCCCGAAGCCGAAGCCGTCGGCCCGCCACGGCGCGAACCTGTCGGCGCGGGACACGGTGGCGCCGTGCCCCACCCAGGCGAACGGCAGCCGGGGGTCGGCCGGCTGGCGCGCGAGGGAGGTGACGAGGCCCGTGCGGGCGTCGACGAGGTCGTGGACGCTCACGACGCCGCTCCCTCGGCGGGCGGCGCGTCCTCGTGCTCCGTCGCCGGGTGGGTCCCGCCGGTGCTGACGTCGTCGGCGTGGGGCGCGGCCCCCGCTCCGATCGGCAGCACGAGCACGAGCGGCGTCGCCGCCTCGACGCGCACGGCCTGCCGCACCGGCGCCTGCCGTGGGGAGGCGTACCGGTCGTGGGGAGGTCCGCCGAGGTTGCGCGCGAGCCGCGGGGCGTCGGCGCCCGCGAGCTCCACGACGAGCCGGGTGCCGGGCGCGAGGAGCGCGGCCACGGAACCCAGGGGGATGGTGAGCCGGAGACCGGCGTGCGGGCCGGTCGCGGTCGTCTCCCCCACCGCGAGCTCCTGCTCGGCGCCGTCGGGCTCCTGGGCGATCAGGCGCGCGACCCAGTCCACGCCGGGTGCGTCCGACGCGGACGTCAGCTCCACCGACGCGTCCCCGGTGAGCCGCAGCGGCGCGGCGAGCGGGAGCGTGCGGGCCCGGACGGCGTCGGGCCGCAGGGCGAGGGCGCGCCGATCGACGCCCGGGTGGCGGGAGGGGCGCGGGTCGCGCGGGTCGTGGACGAAGTCGAGCACCCCGCCCGCGCTCCACGCCACGCGCGTCGCCGCGTGCGGGGGCGGCCAGTCGACGTGCCGCTCCCAGCCGGCGTGGCGCACGTGCACGTCGGCGCGACGGGGCGGGAGGGAGTCGGCCAGGGCGTCGCCGATCCACTCGACGAGCATCCGGCCCCAGGTGACGACGGCATCGTCGCCGTGGTCGAGGTCGCCGACGCGGCCGGAGGAGCTCGCGACGAGGTCGTGCTCCCACGGCCCCACGAGGAGGTGCGACGGCGTGCCGGGCACGGCGGATCCCGCGACGCGGTGGTGCTCGAGGGTCTCGGCCAGCAGCAGGTCGTGCCAGCCGCCCACGTGCAGCGTCGCGGCGGGGAGGCCGGCCAGCTCGGCGGGCGTGATCTCCTCCCCCGTGCGGGCGGCCGCCCCGTCCTCCACGATCCCGGCCCAGGACGGCAGGTGCGCGCCCATCTCGCGCGGCAGGTCGAGGACGGGGAGGTGGCGGAGGAGGCCGGGCCGCTCGCGGAAGACGCGCGCGGCGAGTCCGTCGCGGCTCGTGCGGGCGTCGCCGCGTTCGAGCCACCAGGACGCGTGCTCGGCCAGGCGGAGGATCCCGCCGCCGCCGAACTTCGTGCGCGCGAGCGACATCGACGGCCCGAGCGACACGACCGCGCACACGGCATCGGGGCGCTCCACCGCCATCGCCCAGGCGGTGGACCCGGCGTAGGAACCGCCGTACGCGATGACGCGGCCGTCGCTCCAGGGCTGGGCGGTGATCCAGTCGACGAGGGCGGCGCCGTCCTCGCGCTCCCCGCGATACGGGGCCCAGCTGCCGTCGGAGTCGTGGCGTCCGCGGACGTCCTGCACCACGTAGGCGAGGCCGCGCTCGCGCCAGCCGCGTCCCTCGGCCAGGTGCGCGGACCGCCCGTAGGGGGTGCGCGTCACCACGCACGGCACGCGGCCGATCCCGTCGGGATCGCCCGCGCCCTCGGGCACGTGCGCGTCGAGCACGAGCGCGCAGCCGTCGGACGCGATCAGCGGCAGCCCGGCGACGGTGCCGCGGCTCACCGCGCGCCCTCGACGGGCGCGGGCGCGGCGGAGCCGGGTGCCGGAGCGGGCGGCTCGGCCAGGTCCACCGGCAGGGGGAGGACGGGGTGGCGCTCGACGAGCCCGGTGGCCAGCTCGATGGTGTGCTCGTGGCGGATGCCCGGATGCGCGCCGCCCGCGAGGTGCGCCGCCAGCTCGTCGAGGACGATCCCCGCGGCGATGGCGGCCGCTCCCGTCCCGACGCCGTGCCACGCGTGGGCGGGTGCACGGCCCGTGGCCGCGCGAGCGTCCGCCTCGGCCCACAGCCGGTCGAGCTCCTCCACCACCCGGTGCGCGGCGCGACGGCGCCCGCGGTAGTCGGCGTAGGTCACGGCGCCGTCCCCGCCCGCCGCCTGCAGCGGGCCGACGACGAGGAGGGAGCCCTCCTGGTGCACCCGGTGCCAGGGCAGCGCGGTGCGGGCGAGCGCCCGGCCGGCGGCGCTCCACGCTGCGTCGGGCTGCTCGGGGGCGATGGACACGAGGCCGCAGGCGCCGACGCGGGCGCACGCCTCCGCGAGGTGGGGTGCGGCGGGGACGCCGTCGCGGCCGACCGCGACGGCGCGACCGCCGAGCAGGGCGTGCAGGGCGTCCGCCACGGGACCGTCCCCGTGGACCGCGACGGGTGCCGTGCCGGGCAGGGGCCGCGCCGCCTCGACCACCGCGGGGACGACCGCGCCCCGCTCCCGCAGCAGGCGCACGAGCGGCTCGGCGGGGTCCGGGGCGGAGCCCGGATCGGCGGCCTCGCGCACCCCATCCCCGTCGAGACGGGCGACGACCGCCGCGATGAGGTCGTCGGGTCCGCTCACGCGGTGGAACTCGCGGTCGGGGGTGACGTGCCGCCAGTCGTCGGCGGCGACGCGGTACAGCAGGTGGTGCGGGGCGAGGCGGAGCATCGGGTCTCACGTTCGGGTGGGCGGCCGTCGGGCCGGGCGGCGGATGCGGGAGGTCGTCCCGGCCGGCGCGCGGTGCGCGCCGGCCGGCTTCCCTCTCCTAGTGCTGGAGAGCGAAGGGGTTGTGGACGAGGGCGTTCGTGCCCGGTCCCTGCGGCGCGCTCAGCACGTCGTCGCCCGCGATGGCCTCGACGGCGAACGGGTTGTGGACGAGGGCGTTCGTGCCCGGTCCCTGCGGCGCGCTCAGCACGTCGTCGCCGGCAATCCTGGTGATGGAGACGTCGATCATGTCGGCATCCTTCCTCTCATTGTCGAGAACGGTTCTCAACACGGAGGACTCTAGGCGGCGAGCAGCGGAGACGGATCGCCTGTCCACAGGTACCGTCGGCGCATGGGGATGTTCGAGGTCGTGCAGGCGCGGCCCCACGACGTGGACCGGCTATGGGCGCTGCTCGACGAGGACCACCGCGAGCGCGCCTCGACGCCCCGGCCGCCCGCCGCGTCGCGCCCTGGGCCCGGCCGCGCGACGGATCCCGATCCCGTCGACGCCGTCGTCGTCGGACCGCCGCCCGGCCTTCCCTCGCCCGGCGACGCCCTGCCGCTGCTCGAGGCCCGGCGCGACCGCATCGTGGCGCTGGTGACCGACCCCGGGCGGCCCGTGCTGCTCGCCTACTCCGGGATCCGCGCGGTCGGCTTCGCGCTCATGGACCGCAACGGCGTCCGCGGTCGCGTGTTCACCGCGGCGGGCTGGCGCGGGCTGGGAGTCGAGGAGGAGATCCGGGAGGCCGCGGCGATGCTGCTGCGGTGAGCCGCTGCCCCGTCGCCTGGCCAGCCGGTCGCCGCGCTGAGCGCTGAGCGACGACCTCCCTGATCCGCGACGTGGGACGCGGCGCCGTGCGGGGCCTAGGCGACCGGCAGCAGGTAGGTCGGGCTCGGCACGGCGATGACGTCCGGCGCTCCGGTCGGCAGACCGGACGCGGGATCGAGCCGGAACGAGGCGACCGTGCCGGACCCCTGGTTCGCCACGTGCAGGCGGTCGTCGACGAGCACGTGGTGCCGGGGCACGGCGCCGCCGCAGTCGAAGTCGGCGAGGGGGGCCAGCGCACCGTCCGGCGAGATGGCGACCACGGCGATCCGCTCGGACCCGCGGAGGCCGACGTAGGCGCGGAGCCCGTCGGCGGACACCTGCACCTCGGCCGCGGAGTCGCGCGCGTCCGGCACCGCGGCGCACGGGGTGGAGGCGGCGATGCGCCAGCTGCGGCCCGCGCCCTCCAGCGCGTGCAGCGTGCCGTCGAGCTCGCCCACGACGAGCACGCGGCCGGAGGCGAGCAGCGCCAGGTGGCGCGGGCCCGTGCCGGGCGGCATGACGACGGCGGCGACCCGGTCGAGGCGGCCGTCGCGCAGGGCGTGCACGTGCACGGTGTCGGTGCCGAGGTCGGCGCTGAGGACGGTGCCGTCGCCCACGTGGAGGGTGCTGTGGGCATGCGCGCCGTCCTGCTGCGGACGGGGCCCCGACCCCTCCGCGGTGAGGAGCTGGACCGCGTCGCCGATGGCGCCGTCCGGCTGGATCGGGTGGACGGCGACCGTGCCGTCGCCGTAGTGCGAGGTGAGGAGCAGGCCGTCGACGAGGTGGAGGTGGCAGGGCCCCGAGCCGCCGCTCGGCTGCCCGCCCGCCCACTGCAGCGAACCGCCAGGCGCGCGCCGGAAGGCCTCCACGCGGCCCGCGGCCTCGCCCACCGCGTAGACCATGTCGTCGTGCGCGAGGAGGAAGGAGGGCGACGGCGTCTCGACCGCGGTGCCCACGACCGCGAGCGCTCCGGTGATGGCGTCGAGCGCGAGGCCGGTGATGCCGATGCCCGATCCCCCGCTGTCGGCGGTGTAGCCGCCCGCCCAGATCGAGACCTCGGGTACGGCGGCTTCCTCGGGCGTCATCACGTCGCTCACCCTACGGGGCGCGTGCGACATGCCGGGCGGCGGCGGGCGAGGGTCAGTACCCCGAGGACGGCTCCACGATGCCGACGAAGTCGCCGGTGCGCACGAACGCCTCCGTGTTGAGGCGGATCCGCTCGGCCAGCAGCGGACGCACCATGTCGGGGGTGTCCGCGGTGTGCGGCGTCACGATGCACCGCGGCTCGGAGAACAGCGGGTGGCCGTCGGGGAGCGGCTCGGGCGAGGTGACGTCGAGGCCGGCGCCGTGGATGCCGCCCGTCCGGAGCGCCTCCAGCAGCGCGTCGGAGTCGACGAGCGCTCCGCGGGCGATGTTCACGAGCACGGCCGTGTCCTTCATCCGCTCCAGCTGGGCGGCGCCGATGAGGCGCGCGGTGTCGTCGGTGCTGGCCGCGGCGAGCATGACCACGTCGGCGTCCGCGAGCACCTCGTCGAGCCGGTCGGCGGTGACCGTGCGGTCGGCGCCCTCGACCGGGTCGCCGCTGCGCCGGACGACCGTGACCGTGCAGTCGAACGGCGCCAGCAGCCGGATGTACTCCAGCGCGATGCCGCCCGCCCCGACCACCACGACCTCGGAGCCGTACAGCGACAGGCCGCTCGAGGAGCCCCAGGAGGTGGCTCGGGCGCGCTCCGGGAGCTGCCGCAGGGTCGCGAGCGTCAGCGCGAGCGCGTGCTCGGCGACGGGCTCGGAGTACGCGCCCTTCGCGCTCGTCCACACGAGGTCGGGTCGGTCGCACTCGCGGAGCGTGTCCGCGAACGCGTCGACGCCGGCGAAGGGCAGCTGCACCCACTGCACCTGCGGATTCGCGGCGAGCGTGTCGGTGAGCTCGGCGGCGCGCCGGATGGAGAGCCAGACGATGCCGCGCGTGTCGGGCGAGAGCTCGGCCACCTCCCCGCCGCCCGCGCGCACGGCCTCGACGTACGCCTCCTCCGTGCGGGGCAGCATCGCCACGGGGCCGGGCGTCGGCCGCGCGTCGCCCTCCAGGCGGTGCGGGGTGGCGCCGTCGACCGCGCGGTGGACGCGGCGGGGGGCGGGAGCGGATGCGGCGGTGTCGGTCATGTGCGGGGCCTCCGGGGGTGCGGGATGCGGGCGGGCGGTTCGGGGAGCCGGACGGCGGGGACGCGCTCTTCCGTGGCGAGCACGGCGGCGCGGATCCACGCGGCGGCGGATGAGGTGGAGCCCGCTTCGTCGGCGTCGGCGTCGGCGCCGGCGTCGCGGGCGGGGTCGGACGTCGCGGGCGCCAGGGAGCCCGGCGCCACGCGCAGGTGCGGCTGCGCTCCGGACCAGGGGCGGACGGTCTCGACGTCCATGCCCGCGGGCGGCGGCGGGATCATGGCCCCGGACGGGGCGAGGAGCAGCGCGCCGTCGAGCACCCGTGCCACGACCCGGTCCCCGATCCGCACCGCCGGCACGCCGAGCAGGGTCTCGGCGCGCGCTCCGGTGCCGGCGAGGGCCGTCGCCGCGATGAGGGACGCGAGCGCGAGGTCGGACGAGACCGCGAGGTCGGGATCGTCGGGCGCGGGGCCCGTCGCCGTCATCGGGCGTCCGTCCCCGGGTCGCCCGGGCCCGCGCCCACGGGACCGCCGCGGTCGGCGGCAGTGCGGGACTCCGCGAGGTCGCGGACGTACGGGTGCGTCGGATCCCGGAGCACGTCGTCGACGGCGCCGTACCCCACGAGCGTGCCGCGGTGCATGACGGCGAGGCGGTCGGTGAGCCGCTCCACGACGGCGAGGTCGTGGCTGACCACGAGGGCGGAGAAGCCGCCGCGGGACTGCAGGTCGCGCAGGAGGTCGAGGACCGCGACCCGGCTCATGACGTCGACGCCCGAGGTGGGCTCGTCGGCGATCAGCAGCCGCGGCCCCAGCACGAGGGCGCGCGCGAGCGCCACGCGCTGCCGCTGCCCGCTCGACAGCTCGTGCGGATAGCGGTCCTGCGTGCCCGGAGGGAGGTCGAGCGCCGTCAGCAGCGTCACGACCCGGCGTGCCGCGACCTGGCTGTCGAAGCGGCGGTCGCGGGAGAAGATCGGCTCGGCGATGGCCTCGCTCGCCGTCAGCTGCGGGTGCAGCGTCGTGCCCGCGTCCTGCGGCACGTAGCCGATGCCGTACGTCGTGCGGGTCCGGGCGCGGCGGCCCATGCGACGGAGGCCCTGGCCCAGCACCGCGGCGTCGCCGCCCGTGATGCGCGGGACCGCGGCGCCCTCGTCGCCGGACGGGACGAGGCCCGCGAGCACGCGGGCGAGGGACGACTTGCCGGATCCGCTCGCCCCGACCACGCCGAGCACCTCGCCGGGCTCGAGGCGCAGCGTGACGCCGTCGACCGCCGGGGGCGCCTCCGCGCCCCGCCGGGCGGGGTAGGCGAGCCGCAGGTCGCGCACGTCCAGGACCGGCTCCGTCGGCGCACCCGCGGCGTCGTCTCGGGGGGTGTGCGTCATGCGCTGCTCCGTCCTCGGCGTCGTCGTCCGGCCGGCGGGGTTCGGCCGGACGACGGATGCGGGTTCCGTCCCATCATGCCCGGCGTCGGCCGGACGGCGCTCCCCGCGCCTAGCCGGCGGGCCGCTCGGCGGCGCGGAGGGCGTGCAGGCGCGCGCGCCGCTCGGCCTGCTCGGCGGGATCCGGCACGGGCAGCGAGGCGAGCAGCCGCTGCGTGTACGGGTGCTGCGGGTCGCCGAGCACCTGGGCGCCCGTGCCCTCCTCGACCAGCTCGCCGCGGTAGAGCACGGCGATCCGGTCGGCGAGGAGGTCGACGACCGCGAGGTCGTGGCTGATGAACAGCGCCGCGAACCCGAGCTCGCGCTGCAGCTCCGCGAAGAGCTCCAGGACGCGCGCCTGCACCGACACGTCGAGCGCGCTCGTCGGCTCGTCGGCCACGAGCAGGGACGGCTCGAGCGCGAGGCCGCGGGCGAGGCTGGCGCGCTGGCGCTGGCCGCCCGAGAGCTCGTGCGGGTAGCGGTCGCCGAACGCCCTCGGCAGCTGCACGGCCTCGAGCAGTTCGTCGACGCGACCGCGCGCGGCCTGCGGCGACCGCGCGCGTCCGTGGACGATGAGCGGCTCGGCGACGCACTCCGCGATGGTGAGCCGCGGGTTGAAGCTCGTGGCGGGGTCCTGGAACACGAACCCGATGTCGCTGCGCAGCTTCCGGAAGTCGCGCTCCCGCACGCCCAGCATCTCCGTGCCGAGGACCTCCAGGGATCCGCCGGTCACGTTCGTGAGGCCGGCGATGGCGCGGCCGATGGTGGTCTTGCCGGATCCCGACTCCCCCACGAGCCCGAGGACCTCGCCCGCCTCTATGTGCAGGTCGACGCCCTTGACGGCGCGGAACGCGGGCGCCCCGAGCCGCCCCGGGTACTCGATCTGCAGACCCCGGGCGACGACGACGGGCGCCGTCTCCGTGCCCGACGCCTCCCGGGCCCGCGTGCGCACCACGGCGCGCTCCACGGTCGCCGCCACGCCCTCGCCGAGCTTCGGGACGGAGGCGAGGAGGTTCCGCGTGTACTCCTCGCGCGGCGCCGAGAACAGCGTCGCCACGTCGGCCTGCTCGACGAGCCGGGAGCGGTACATGACCGCGACGCGGTCCGCGAGGTCCGCCACGACGCCCATGTTGTGCGTGATGAGGATCACGGCCGCGCCGAACTCGTCCCGGCAGCGGCGCAGCAGGTCGAGGATCTCGGCCTGGACGGTCACGTCGAGGGCCGTCGTCGGCTCGTCCGCCACGATGAGGCCCGGGTCCAGCACGAGCGCCATCGCGATGACGACGCGCTGCTTCTGCCCGCCGGAGAACTGGTGCGGGTAGTGGTCGACGCGGGTCTCGGGGTCGGGGATGCCGACGCGGCGGAGGATGTCGATCGCCTTCGCGCGCGCCTCCTTCCGGGAGACGCGCCCGTGGGCGCGGAGGCCCTCGATGATCTGCCAGCCCACCGTGTGCACCGGGTTCAGGGCCGTGGACGGCTCCTGGAACACCATCGCGACGTCCCGGCCGCGCACCTGGCGCAGCTTGTCGGCCGAGAGGGACAGCACGTCGACCGCGCCCTGGCCCTTCCGGTCGCTGAGGAGGACCGCGCCGTCGGTGACCGCGGTGTCGGGCAGGAGGCCGAGCACGGTGCGGGCGGTGACGGACTTGCCCGACCCCGACTCCCCCACGATGGCCAGGATCTCGCCGGGCGACACCCGGAGGGAGACGCCGTCGACCGCGCGGACGTCGCCGCCGTCGGTCGCGAACGTCACCCCGAGGTCGCGGATCTCGACGACGTCGCTCATGCGGTCACCTTCTTCTTCTCCGCGCGCTTGCGGGCGCGCAGCTTGGGGTCGGAGATGTCGTTGACGCTCTCGCCGACGAGGGTCAGGCCGAGCACGAGCAGGACGATCGCGACGCCGGGGAACACGCCCGTCCACCAGACGCCGCTCGCGGTGTCGGCGAGGGCCCGGTTGAGGTCGTAGCCCCACTCCGCGGCGGACGTGGGCGAGATGCCGAAGCCGAGGAACCCGAGGCCCGCGAGGGTGAGGATCGCCTCGGACGCGTTGAGCGTGAGGATCAACGGCAGCGTGCGGGTGGAGTTCCGCAGGACGTGCACGAACATGATCCGCGGCGTCGAGGTGCCGATGACCTTCGCCGACTCGACGAACGCCTCGGCCTTCAACCGCACCACCTCGGCGCGGATGACGCGGAAGTACTGCGGGATGTAGACGACCGTGATGCTCACGGCCGCCGACAGGATGCCGCCCCAGAGGCTCGACTGCCCGCCGTTCAGCACGATGCTCACCACGATCGCGAGCAGGAGCGTCGGGAACGGGTAGATGGCGTCGGCGATGACGACGAGGATCCGGTCGAGCCAGCCGCCCAGGTAGCCCGACACGACGCCGAGCAGCACGCCGACGAACAGCGACAGGACGACGGCGATCACGACGACCGAGAGCGCGGTCTGCGTGCCCCAGACGACCCGGGAGAACACGTCGTAGCCGCCGACCGTGGTGCCCCAGAGGTGCGTCGCGTCGGGCGCCGACTGACGCGGGAACGAGCCGCCGTCGTCGCGTCCCTGCGCGAAGCCGAACGGGGCGATGAGCGGGGCGAACGCGGCCAGCAGGATGAAGACGCCCGTGATGACCATTCCGGCGACGAGCATGCCGCGCTGGAGCCCGACGCTCTGCCGCACGTGCGAGACGAGCGGCAGGCGCTGGAACAGGGTGCGGCGCGCGGGGACGGGCGCGGGTGCGGTGGTGGTGTCGGTCATGTCAGTACCTCACTCGCGGGTCGATGAGCGCCGCGACGACGTCGACGATGAAGTTCGTCACGGCCACGATCACGGCCAGCAGCGCGACGATGCCCTGCACGGCCACGAAGTCGCGGGCCGCGAGGTACTGCGCGAGCTGGAAGCCGAGGCCCCGCCACTCGAACGTGGTCTCGGTGAGCACCGCGCCGCCGAGCATGACGGCGATCTGCAGGCCCACCACGGTGATGATGGGGATGAGCGCGGGCTTCAGCGCGTGCCGCGTGGTGAGCCGGAACTCGCCGACCCCGCGGGAGCGGGCGGCGTCCACGTACTCGGTGCCGAGCGTCGAGATGACGTTGGTGCGCACGAGGCGGAGGAAGATGCCGGCGGTGAGGAGGCCGAGCGCCAGCGCCGGGAGCACCGCGTGCTCGAGCACGTCGCTCACGGCGGTGGGGCTCCCGAGGCGGAGGGCGTCGATGAGGTAGATGCCGGTCGGGTTCTCCAGCCGGCCGAGCGCCACCTCGACGCGGGTGTCCGCGCGCCCGGACAGCGGCAGGATCCCGAGCCAGACCGAGAAGACGAGCTTGAGGAGGAGGCCGGCGAAGAACACGGGCGTGGCGTAGGCGAGGATCGCGAGGATGCGCAGCACGGCGTCGGGCGTGCGGTCCTTGAAGTAGGCGGCGACGAGGCCGAGCGGGATCCCGATGAGGAACGCGACGATGAGCGAGTAGACGACGAGCTCGAGCGTGGCCGAGCCGTACTGCAGCAGCACCTCGCTGATGAGCCGGTTGTCGGTGAGCGAGCGGCCGAAGTTGCCCGTGGCGATCTGGCCGAGGTACTCGAGGTACTGCACGATGATCGGCCGGTCGAAGCCGGCGGTCGCGAGGCGCTCCTGGAGCTGCTCCGGGGTGAGGCGGTCGCCGACGGCGGCGGAGATGGGGTCGCCCACGATCCGCATGAGGAAGAACACCAGCGTCACGAGGATGAACACGGTCGGGATGATCAGCACGGCGCGGATGAGGATGTACTGGCCGAGCCCGATCCCCTGCTTCCGGGCCTTGGGCTGCTGCGCCCCGGGGGGCGCGGACGCGGGGATGGCGTCCGGGATGACGGTCACGGCGGGTGGGCCTTTCGGGTCGGGGGGATCGCCGCGGGCAGGTCGTGCCGCGGACGATGACACAGGAGTGGGGCGTCCCGCCGAAGCGGGACGCCCCATCCGAGGCGGGGAGGGACGTCAGCGCGACGTCCCTCCCCCGTCGGCTCAGCCCTTGGTGATGGGCGCGTAGCGGAACTTGAACGACGCGTCGAGGGTGACGCCGTCCACGCCCTCGCCGGCGACGGCGACCTGCGAGCCCTGGAGCAGCGGGATGGTCGGCAGGTCGGCCGCGACCGCGTCCTGGATCTGGCCGATGAGGTCGGCGCGCTTCGTGGCGTCGGCCTCCGACAGCTGCTGCGTGATGAGGTCGGCCACGGCGGCGTCGTCGTAGTGGTTCTTGACGAACGACTGCGGGGAGAAGAACGGCGTCAGGTAGTTGTCCGCATCCGAGTAGTCGGGGAACCAGCCGAGCTGGTACGCCGGGTACTCGTCGTTGACGCGGGCCTTGCTGTACTGGTCCCAGATGGTGGACTGCAGGTTGACCTGAAACAGGCCGGTCGCCTCGAGCTGCTGCTTGATGAGCGCGTACTCGTCGTCCGAGCCCGCACCGTAGTGGTCCGGGTTGAACTGCAGCTGCAGCGCGACGGGCGTCGCGACGCCCGCGTCGGAGAGGGCCTTGGCGGCCTTGTCCGCGTCGGGTCCGCCGTCGCCGTCGCCGTACAGGCCCTTGAGCGCCTCGTTCGCGCCCGACAGGCCGTCGGCCACGTAGGAGTAGAGCGGCGTGTAGGTGCCGTTGTAGACCTCGGTCGACAGCTCGTCGCGGTCGATGAGGTCGGCGGCCGCCTGGCGCACCGCGAGGGCCTTGGCCTCGTCGGCCTCGCCCGTGGTCTTGCCGAACGGCTGCGTGTTCAGGTTGAACGTGATGTAGCGGATCTCGCCGCCGGGGCCGTCGATGACCTGGACCGAGTCGTCCTCCT
Organism: Clavibacter sp. GW821-FHT01D01; assembly: GCF_059422605.1. Taxonomy (NCBI): domain Bacteria; kingdom Bacillati; phylum Actinomycetota; class Actinomycetes; order Micrococcales; family Microbacteriaceae; genus Clavibacter; species Clavibacter sp. GW821-FHT01D01. The sequence goes on along the minus strand of NZ_JBWKXC010000005.1, from coordinate 107,833 downwards.
TGAGGTCGGCGATGTCGGTGGCGCCGAGCGAGCGGCCGGCGACGTCGATCTCGCCGTTCTGCACGGCGAGCTTCATCGTGGTCTCGTCCGCGTAGTAGCGCGCGGTCACGCCGCTGTTCGCGGCCTTCGGGAGGACGCCCTGGTAGTCCGGGTTCGGCGCGTACGCGACGAGCTGGTTCAGGTCGAAGTCGGTGATGACGTACTGGCCCGCGAAGGCGTTCGCCGAGACGATGTCGGCGGGGTCCGCGAGCGCGTCGGCGGGGAACACGTCCTCGTCCACGATGGGGCCGGCGGGGCTCGACAGCACCTGCTCGAAGGTCTGGTCGTTGGCGGTCTTCAGCGTGAAGACGACCGTGGTGTCGTCGGGAGCGGCCACGCTCTCGACGTTCGCGAGGAGCGACGACGGTCCGTTGCCGTTGTCGGCGCCGTTGGCGGCGATGGTCGCGACGCGGTCGAACGTGAACTTCACGTCGCTCGCGGTGAGGGCGTTGCCGTTGGCGAACTTCAGGTCCGGCTTCAGCGTCACGGTGAACTCGTTGGGCGAGGTGTACTCGCCGGACTCGGCGAGGTCGGGCTCGACGTCGGGGCTGCCGTAGGGGCTGTTGAACAGGAACGGGTAGACCTGGTTCTGCACCGCGAAGGAGCCGTTGTCGTAGGAGCCCGCGGGGTCGAGCGACAGGACCTTGTCGGTCGTGCCGACGACGACGGAGCCGCCGCCGGCCGCGTCGTCCTCGGCGAGCGGGTCGCCGGAGCCGCCGGAGCAGCCGGCGAGGACGAGGGCCGCGGCGGAGAACCCGGCCGTGGCGAGCAGGACGCGGGAGCGCCGGGAGAATGCGGACGTCATGTTCCGAATGCCTCTTTCGTGGAGGGGATCGCGCCCGTGCATCGAGGAGACACGGACGCTGTGCTGTGAATGATTTCTAACACACGGGAAACAGCAGCCCGGACCCCGGGGACGCGTCGGCGCGCTTCTTCACATGATCGCAACATGGCCGTCCGCGGGCGCCCGCTCGGCCGACGACGTCACTCGCGGAGGGCGCGGCGCTCGGCCTCGACCTGCATCAGCTCGCGCTGGATCCCCTGGTAGCGCTCGCGCTCGTGCGTGGCGTCCGTGCGCTGCAGCCGCCCGATGAGGTCGGCCTTCCGGCGCAGGAGGTCGCGGCCGACGAGCTCCGCCGTGACGCCCTTCACGTAGATCGCGAGCTTGTCGGCGTCGCCCCGGTTCGGCAGCGGCGCGACGCCCAGCTGCTTGACGAGCGTGGCGAAGGACTCCGGGACCTCGAGCGCGACGCGCGAGAGCCAGTCGGCGCCGCCGAGGGCCTCCATGCTCGCGATGACCCCGTCGCGCACGACCGCCAGGCTCTCGTTGACGAACGCCACCTGGGCCGCGCGCATCACGAGGTCGTTCCCCACCAGCTCGGGGTGCTGCAGCATCGCCATCAGCGCGTCCCGCTCGAGGCGGGTGGCGAGGTCCGTGGGCAGGTCCATGAGCGACATCGACCGGGCGCTCTCGACCGTCGCGCCCTCGTCGTACCCGCCGCCGCGACCGTGTCCGCCGCCATCCGGGCCACCCGATCCGCCGCGACCGGCGGAGGTGCCGCCCGAGCGGTCGGCCCCGTCGGCGGGCGTGCTGCGGCCCGCGGTCTGGACGGCGCGGCCGACCTCGCTGAGGTCCATGCCGAGCCAGCCGGCGAGCTCCCGCGCGTACCCGGGCCGGAGGGAGGGGTCGCGGATGTCCGCCACCACGGGCGCGGCGGCGCGCAGCGCGGCCACCCGGCCCTCGACGGTCTCGAGGTCGTGGTCCGCGAGGATCTGCTTGATGGCGAACTCGAACATGGGCTTCTTGCCCTGGATCATGCGGCGCACGGCGTCGTCGCCGCGCGTGAGGCGGAGGTCGCAGGGGTCGAGGCCCTCCGGACCCACGGCGACGTAGGTCTGGGCGGCGAAGCGCCGCTCCTCGGAGAAGGCGCGCATGGCGGCCTTCTGCCCGGCCGCGTCCGGGTCGAACGTGAAGACGACCTCGCCGAGCCCGCTGTCGTCGCCGAGCACGCGACGGAGGACCTTGATGTGGTCGACCCCGAACGACGTGCCGCAGGTGGCGACCGCGGTGGTGACGCCGGCGAGGTGGCAGGCCATGACGTCGGTGTAGCCCTCCACGACGACGACCTGGCGCCCGCGGCTCACGTCGCGCTTCGCGAGGTCGAGCCCGTAGAGCACGGAGCTCTTGTGGTAGACGGGCGTCTCCGGGGTGTTGAGGTACTTCGGGCCCTTGTCGTCCTCCCGCAGGCGCCGCGCCCCGAAGCCGACGGTCGCGCCCGTGAGGTCGCGGATGGGCCACACGAGCCGGCCGCGGAAGCGGTCGTAGGCGCCGCGGTCGCCCTGGCTGAGGAGCCCGGCGGTGACGAGCTCGGCCTCCGTGTAGCCCTTGCCCTTCAGGTGCGAGGACAGCGCGTCCCAGCTCTGCGGGGCGAAGCCGACGCCGAAGCGCTGGGCCGCGCCCTGGTCGAACCCGCGCTCCCCGAGGAACGTGCGGCCGATCTCCGCCTCCTCGGATCCGAGCTGCTCGACGAAGAACGCCGCGGCCGCCTCGTTCGCGCCGAGGAGGCGCGAGCGGTTCCCCTGGTCGGTGGCGGCCTGGCCGTCCTCGTAGTGCAGCTGGTAGCCGATGCGCTGCGCCATGCGCTCGACGGCGTCCGCGAAGGTCACGTGGTCCATGCGCTGCAGGAACGTGTAGACGTCGCCGCCCTCGCCGCAGCCGAAGCAGTGGTAGAAGCCGACCTGGGGGCGCACGTGGAAGCTCGGCGTGCGCTCGTCGTGGAAGGGGCAGAGCCCCTTGAGCGACCCGACGCCGGCCGACTTCAGGGTGACGTACTCCCCCACCACGTCGCCGAGGTTCACCCGGGAGCGCACCTCGTCGATGTCGCTCTTCCGGATCAGGGCCATTGGCTCATCCTACGTCCGGGCCGAGGGGCGTCCGAGGGCGTCGCGGGCGTCAGAAGACGGGCCGCGCGCACAGGCGCTCGTACCAGGCGATGGCCGACTGGTCGGTGAGGCTGGCGACCTGGTCGACGATGACGCGCTTGCGCGCGCCGTCGTCCGCGGCCTCCCGCCAGTCGCCCGCGAAGCCGGGGTCGAGCTCGTCGGCGCCGCGCGCGTGCAGGGCGTCGGCGAGGCCCGCGAGGACCTCGCGCTGACGCGCGTAGATGGGCTGGCGGGTGTTCTTCGACATGACGAACGCGGCGACGATGCCCTTGAGCACCGCGATCTCGGCCTGGATGGCCCGCGGCACCACCACGTGCGCGCCGAACCGGATGAGGCTGCGGTCGGTGTGGGTCGCGCGCGTCAGCTGCGTCGCCGCGCCGGCGAACCGGCCGATGAGCTGGCTGGTCAGGTCCTTCAGCGCCGCCTGGGCTCCGCGGCCGCCGTCGTACTCGTCCACCCAGACGTCGAGGGAGTCGAGCCGGTCGAACGCCTGGATGAGCTCCTCGTGGGAGTGCGCCCCGCCGATCCACGCCACCATCGAGTCCACGAGCTCCTCGTGGTCGACGCGGGCGCCGAGCGCGCGCACGTCGACGTAGCCGCCGACGATGGCGTCCTCGAAGTCGTGGACCGAGTACGCAATGTCGTCGCTGAGGTCCATGACCTCGGCCTCGATGCAGCGACGGCCCGCGGGAGCGCCCTCGCGCAGCCATGCGAACGCCGCGACGTCGTCGTCGTAGAAGCCGAACTTGCCGCGACCCGAGGGGTCGGGCACCGACTGGGAGCTCGGCCACGGGTACTTGCAGCTGGCGTCGAGGCTCGCGCGGGTGAGGTTCAGGCCGTAGGGCCGGCCCTCCGGCCCGATGACCTTGGGCTCCAGCCGGGTGAGGAGGCGCAGGGTCTGCGCGTTGCCCTCGAAGCCGCCGATGTCGGCCGCCCAGTCGTTGAGCGCCCGCTCGCCGTTGTGGCCGAAGGGCGGGTGCCCGATGTCGTGCGCCAGGCACGCCGTGTCGACGACGTCCGGGTCGAGGTCGAGACTCGAGGCGAGCTCGCGGCCGACCTGTGCGACCTCCAGGGAGTGGGTGAGGCGGTTCCTCGCGAAGTCGAGGCCCGCCATGGGGCTCAGCACCTGCGTCTTCGCGGCGAGGCGCCGGAGCGCGCTCGAGTGCAGCAGCCGGGCGCGGTCGCGCGCGAAGTCGCTGCGCCGGGAGGAGTGCTGCTCCGGGTACCAGCGCTCGGCGTCGGTCTCGCTGTACGTGGACCGCTCCGTCATGCCCTCACCCGCCACTGTTGTGGATCTCCCCGTCCGCGATGTCCATCGCTCCCTGCGCATCGATGTCGCGGCTCTCGAGCCACCGGTCCGGCAGCGCCGTGCGCTTCATGCTGCCCTGGCGGCCGCGCGCGCCCTCGGCGCCCGCGCCCGGGTAGGGCTGGTCGCGGTCGAGGGTCGCCAGCAGCCCGTCGAGCTCCGCGAGCGAGGAGACGGACGCGAGCGCGGCCCGCAGGTCGCCGCCGACGGGGTAGCCCTTGAAGTACCACGCGACGTGCTTGCGCGCGTCCCGGCAGCCGCGCTCCTCGCTCTCGAAGAACTCGGCGAGGAGCTCGACGTGGCGGCGGAAGGTGTCGGCGACGGCGCCCTGCGAGGGGTGCGCCCGCGGCGTGTCCGCCGGGTCGAGGCCCGCGGCGCGCGCGTGGAAGGCGGCCGCGAGGTCGCCGAAGAGCCAGGGTCGCCCGAGGCAGCCGCGGCCGACGACCACGCCGTCGGCGCCGGTCTCGTCTATCATGCGGATGGCGTCCTCGGCGGCCCAGATGTCGCCGTTGCCGAGGACGGGCACGTTCGTGACGGCCTGCTTCAGCTTCGCGATGGCCGACCAGTCGGCGTGGCCGCTGTAGTAGTCGCTCGCGGTGCGCGCGTGCAGGGCGATGGACGCGACGCCGGCGGCCTCGGCGGCGCGTCCGGCCTCGAGGTAGGTGAGGTGGTCGGCGTCGATGCCCTTGCGCATCTTGACGGTGAGGGGCACGTGCCCCGCCGCCTTCACGGCGCCCTCGACGATGTCGGTGAACAGCCCGAGCTTCCACGGCAGCGCGGCGCCGCCGCCCTTCCGCGTGACCTTGGGCACCGGGCAGCCGAAGTTCAGGTCGATGTGGTCGGCGCGGTCCTCCGCGACGAGCATGGTGACGGCCTCGCGCACCGTCTTCGGGTCGACCCCGTAGAGCTGGATGGAGCGCACCTTCTCCGACGGGTGGTGCGTGATGAGCCGCATGGACTCGGGCGTGCGCTCGACGAGGGCGCGGCTCGTGATCATCTCGCTGACGTAGAGGCCGGCGCCGAACTCGCGGCAGAGCCGTCGGAACGCCGTGTTGGTGATGCCCGCCATGGGCGCGAGGACGACGGGCACGTCGAGCGGGATGCCGCCGATGCGGAGCGCGGGCTCGGAGGCGGGTGCGGGAGCGGCGGGGGCGAGGGTCGGAGAGGACATGGCGGTTCGATTCTCCCATCCGGGACGGCGGGCGGCGGACGCGGGGCGGATCCCCGCGCGGATGCCAGGCGGAGGCCGCCTGGGAGGGGTGGGTCAGATGGCCCGGCCGGCGTCGATCGCGTCGCGGACGCGGGCGAGGTCGGCGGCGGGAGACCCGTCGTCGGGCGCCGCGGTGCCGGGCGCCACGGCGTCGGATGCGGCGACGGCCGAGGCGGTGCCGCTCGCGGACGGCGGGGCCGTGGGCACGAGGCAGGCGTCCCCCTCGCACGCGGCGGCGTCGGCGGATCCGAGCATGGCGAGGCCGGGCACCGCGGTCGGCGGGGTCCCGGTGGTCGGGACGGCGCTCATCGGCCGGCCCCGTCGGCTGCGACGACCCGCACGGTGTCGCCGTCCCGGGCCGCCAGCGCCTCGCCCAGGGCGGAGGCGAACACCGACGGGTCCTGCGCGCCGGAGATGCCGAAGCGCTCGTCGATCACGAAGAAGGGCACGCCGCTGATCCCGTACGCCACCGCCTGCGCCTGGTCGGCGCGCACGTCGGCCAGGTGACGGTGGGACTCCAGGGACTCGCGCGCCTCGTCGGCGTCGAGGCCGGCCTCGACCGCGAGCGCGACGAGGTCGGGGACGCGGCCCACGTGCCGGCCCTCCGTGAAGTAGGCCGCGAGGAGCCGCTCCACCATCTCGAGCTGCCGGCCGCGGGTGCGGGCGTGGTGCAGCAGCTCGTGGGCGAGCACGGTGTTCGTGTGCTGGAGCGCGCCGTAGTCGTAGGCGAGGCCCTCGGCGGCCGCGAGCTGCGTCATGTCGGCCAGCATCGTGCGGACCCGCTCGGCCGGGATGCCCTTGTGGCCCGCGAGGAAGTCGACCTCGGTGCCCTGGAAGTCCACCGGGGTGTCGGGGGCCAGCTCGAACGAGCGGTACGTCACCTCGACGTCGGGGGCGCCGGGGGTCCGGGCCTGGAAGTCGCGCAAGCCGCTCTCGAAGCGCCGCTTGCCGACGTAGCACCACGGGCACGCGATGTCCGACCAGACGTCGACGCGGAGGGCGGGCAGGGCGGGGGCGGCGGAGTCGGTCACGGCGGTGGAACGCATCGGGAAGCCCGGGCATTCCCGCGGTGTTGCCCGAGCATGGCCGACACCTCCCCCTCCTCCGTCCCCTCCGCGTCCGACGCCGCCCCGGGCGGGCGCGACCGCGTCCTCGCGCACGCCGCGCGCCTCGGCCTCGACGTCGAGGTGGTGGATCGCCCGGACGCCGGCTCCCTCGTCGAGGCCGCGGCCGGGCTCGGGATCGACCCGTCGCACCTCGTGAAGTCGCTCGTGGTGAAGCGCCACGACGGCGACCTGCTCATCGCCCTCGTGCCCGGCGACCGACAGATCAGCTGGCCGAAGCTCCGCGCGCTCGTCGGCGTCAACAAGCTGTCCATGCCGGCGCCCGAGATCGCGCTCGCGGCGACGGGCTACGCGCGCGGGACCATCACGCCGCTCGGCGCCGACGGCGACCTGCCCGTCTACGCCGACGAGCGGATGGCCGGCCGGCGCATCGGCATGGGCGGCGGCGAGCACGGCGTCTCGGCGCTGGTGGACGCGGACGCGCTCGTCGCCGCGCTCGGCGCGACCGTCGGCGACCTCACCGACCCGCTCACGATCAGGTGACCGGTCCGCCGCTCCGGACCCCCTCGCGCGGGTCGGGACGGCGGACCGGTCGTGCCGTGCGGTCAGGCCCCGACGAGCTGCCCCGCGAGGTAGCCGACGAGGTCGTCGAGCGGGATGCGCTCCTGGCCCATCGTGTCGCGCTCGCGCACGGTGACGGCGCGGTCGTCGAGGGTGTCGAAGTCCACGGTCACGCAGAACGGCGTGCCGATCTCGTCCTGCCGGCGGTAGCGGCGGCCGATGGCGCCGGCGTCGTCGAACTCGATGTTCCAGTTCCGGCGCAGCTCCGCGGCGAGCTCGCGAGCCACGGGCGACAGCCTCTCGTTCCGCGACAGCGGCAGCACGGCGACCTTCACGGGCGCGAGCCGGCGGTCGAGGCGGAGCACGGTGCGCTTGTCGACGCCGCCCTTCGCGTTGGGCGCCTCGTCCTCGTGGTACGCGTCGACGAGGAACGCCATCATCGAGCGCGTGAGTCCCGCCGCGGGCTCGATGACGTACGGGATCCACCGCTCGTTCTTCGTCTGGTCGAAGTAGGAGAGGTCGGTGCCCGAGGCCTCGGAGTGGGTGCGGAGGTCGTAGTCGGTGCGGTTCGCGATGCCCTCGAGCTCGCCCCACGCGCCGCCCGCGAATCCGAAGCGGTACTCGATGTCGACGGTGCGGGTGGAGTAGTGCGAGAGCTTCTCGGCGGGGTGCTCGAAGAGGCGCAGGTTCTCCGGGTCGATGCCGAGGTCGGTGTACCAGGCGAACCGCTGGTCGATCCAGTACTGGTGCCACTCGGCGTCCGTGCCGGGCTCGACGAAGAACTCCATCTCCATCTGCTCGAACTCGCGGGTGCGGAAGATCCAGTTCTGCGGCGTGATCTCGTTGCGGAAGCTCTTGCCGATCTGGCCGATGCCGAACGGCGGCTTCTGGCGCGCCGCGCTCAGCACGTTGGCGAAGTTGACGAAGATGCCCTGCGCCGTCTCCGGGCGGAGGTAGTGCATGCCCTCCTGGTTGTCGACGGGCCCGAGGTACGTCTTGAGGAGCCCCGAGAAGTTCTGCGGCTCGGTCCAGGAGCCGGGCTGGCCGGTGTCCGGGTCGTTGACGTCGGCGAGGCCGTTGACGGGCGGGTGGCCGTGCTTCGCCTCGTACGCCTCGAGGAGGTGGTCGGCGCGGAAGCGCTTGTGCGTGTGCAGCGACTCGACCAGCGGGTCGCTGAAGACCTCGACGTGGCCGGACGCCTCCCACACCCGTCGGGGCAGGATGACCGAGGAGTCCAGCCCGACGACGTCGTCGCGGCCGTTGACCATGGTCTGCCACCACTGGCGCTTGATGTTCTCCTTGAGCGCCACGCCGAGCGGCCCGTAGTCCCACGCGGAGCGCGAGCCGCCGTAGATCTCACCCGCCTGGAAGACGAACCCGCGCCGCTTGGCGAGGTTGATGACCGGGTCGAGACGCGAGGGGGTTGCCACGATGACTCCAAGGTGTGGGCCGGACTGGGTGCCCGGTCGGCGGACGGCGGGACCCGGCGGATGCCGCGGTCGCCGGGGAAAGGCGGGCCCCAGTCTACGGCGGGGCCGCTCAGTCCTCGTCGTCGCCCGCGGTGCGGCGGTGCGCGAGCTCCACGATGCGCACCGTCTCGAGCGAGTCGCGCGGCTCCACCGGGACCGGCCCGCGGCCGCGGACGGCGTCGGCCATCATGCGGTAGAAGTCGGCGTAGCGGCCGCGCTCGGTGGGGATCCGCTCCCCCGCCGGATCGCCGGCCGCCTCCACGAGCGTGCCCCACTCGGACTCGGGCGCCTCGCCGAAGCCGGGGTCGGCGGGCGACGCGCCCTGCTTCAGCAGCGGCTCCTGCGGGTCCAGCCCGTGCACGGCGTACGCGCCCGCGGTGCCGAGGACGCGGAAGCGGGGGCCCGCCAGCGCGGCCACCCGGCTGACCGTGATGTGCGACTGCACGCCGGACTCGTGCAGCAGCGAGTAGAAGGCGTCGTCGTCGCTGGCGGAGCCGTCGCGGACGGTCGCGAGCTCGGCCGCGAAGTCGACGACGGGGCCGAACAGCTCCAGCGCCTGGTCGATGAGGTGGCTGCCGAGGTCGTAGGAGATGCCGGCGGCGTCGGCCGGGGTCTCGCGGTCCTGCCAGCGGTCGCGCACGGGCCCGCCCCAGCGCTCGAAGGTCGACTCGAACCGGTGCACCTCGCCGAGGCGGCCGGACTCGATGAGGGCGCGCACCGTGAGGAAGTCGCCGTCGAGGCGCCGGTTCTGGAAGACGGAGAACGGGAGCCCCAGCGCCTCCGCGCGCTCGATGAGCATGAGCGCCTCGTCGACGGTGGCGACGAACGGCTTGTCCATCACCACGGCCAGGTGCGCGTCGAGCGCCTGCAGGCCCTGGCGGAGGTGCGCCGAGGCGGGCGACGCGATGACGACCATGTCGAGCTCGGCGGATCGGGCGAACAGCTCGTCGGCGGACGCCACCACGTCGGCGCCGGGGTGGCGCTCGCGCACCTGGGCGGCCCGGTCGGGATCCGAGGTGCTGACGAGGGCGATGCGGTAGTCGGGGCTCGCCGCGAGGAAGGGCGCGTGGAACACGCGGCCGGCCAGGCCGTAGCCCACGATCCCCACGCGGATGGGGGCGTCGGCGCCCTCGGGCGCGACGGCGGCGGACGGGGACGCGGTGTCGGGAGTGGTCACGCCCCCGATGCTACTGAGCGGCCGTGCTCCGCTCGTCCCCCGGCAGCGCGTCCGGGTCCTCCGCGGAGCCCTCGTCGGCGTCGCCCGCGTGGGCGTCGACCGCGCCCCCGAACCGTCGGTCGCGGTGCACGTAGCTCTCCACGGCGTCCCACAGGTCCTTGCGGCGGAAGTCCGGCCACAGGCGGTCGAGGAAGACCATCTCCGCGTACGCCGACTGCCAGAGCAGGAAGTTGCTGGTGCGCTGCTCCCCGGAGCTGCGGATGAAGAGGTCGACGTCGGGCACGTCGGGCAGGTAGAGGTAGCGCTGGATGGTGCGCTCGTCGACGCGCGCGGCCTTGAGGCGTCCCGCGTCCACGTCCTCGGCGATGCGGCGGACGGCGTCGCCGATCTCGGTGCGGCCGCCGTAGTTGATGCACATCGTCAGCGTCATCCCCGTGTTGTCCTTCGTCATCTCCTCGGCGACCCGCAGGTCGTCGATGACGCTGCGCCAGAGGCGGGGGCGGCGGCCGGCCCAGCGGATCCGCACGTTCCACGCGTTCAGCTGGTCGCGACGGCGGTGGATCACGTCGCGGTTGAACCCCATGAGGAAGCGCACCTCGGCGGGGGACCGCTTCCAGTTCTCCGTCGAGAACGCGTACACGGACAGGTGGGTGGCGCCGAGCTGCACCGCTCCCGCGACCGTGTCGAACCAGGCCTCCTCGCCCGCCTGGTGCCCGGCCGTGCGGGGCAGGCCGCGCTGGTTCGCCCAGCGCCCGTTGCCGTCCATCACGACCGCGATGTGCTTCGGCACGAGGTCGGCGGGGATGCGCGGGGGCTGCTCCCCCGTCCAGTCGAGCGGCAGGTCGGTGCGGCCGGGGACCTCGGGGCGTCGGCTCATGGGGTGGTCTCCTGTGCTCGGGGGCGGTCGGCGGGGGTGGTCGGCGCGTCATCGTGCCCGGGGTCCGCGTCGCGGGGGGTCGCGCGCACCACGGAGGCGGTCGCGGCGGCGAGGGCCGCGGCGGGATCCGGCTCGCGCGCGTCGAGGTCCGGCTCCTCGAGCGGCACGGGCTGCTCCGTCGGCGGCAGGAGCTGGCGGGCGTCGCTCCGGTCGACGAGCCCGAGCGAGCGGATGCCCCGGTCGAGGTGCCACTGCGCGTACGCCGCGACGACGCCGCTCGCCCGGGCCTGGGATCGGAGCGTCGCGGCCTCCGCGTGCCGCCAGTCGCCCGTCAGCAGGGCGGACAGCAGGGCGAGGGTGTCGGGGTCGAGCCGCGGCGACCCCGGCGGGGCGGCGGCGTCCGCCACCACGCCGCCGAGCTGCACGACGAACGCGCTGTGGGGCCCCGGGGCGCCCGTCACGGCGCAGTCCTGGAAGCTCGGCGCCCAGCCGGCCATGGACAGGCTCCGCAGCAGGTACGAGTCGAGCGTGAGGCTCGCGCCGTGCTCGCGGCGGCTGAGCGAGCGGAGCGCGCCGACGAGGAGCAGGTACTGCTGCAGCGAGCCCTCGTCCTCGGTGACCCTGTCGGCCGTCTCCACCATGGCGCTGGCGGCCGTGTAGCTGCCGTAGTCGCTCGCGATGAGGGCGCCGTAGGAGGCTATGGACTCGGCCTGCGTGATGATGTCGAGGGTCCGGCCCTCGAAGAACTGGGCGTCGGCGACCATGAACGGCTCGAGCCGGGCGCCGAACTTCGACTGCGTGCGGCGCACGCCCTTCGCGACGGCGCGGATCTTCCCGTGCTGGCGCGAGAGCATCGTGACGATCCGGTCCGCCTCGCCCAGCTTGTGGGTGCGCAGGACGACGATCTCGTCACGGTAGAGGGGCACCCCTCGATTATCCGCCCCGCGTCCGACCTCCCCCTGCGCCGCCGCGCGGGGCGGGGCTGCCCGGACGCGGCACGGGGGGCCCGGGCGGCGGTCGCCGCTGTGCTATCAAGGGGAGGCCATGGATCCCGTCCCGCTCACCATCCCGCTCTGGGCGGACCTCCTGGCCGTCAGCATCGGCAGCCTGCAGGGCGCCATGTTCGCGGCGGGCTTCCGCGACCGGCGGCTCGACCTGCTGGGCGTGGCCATCATCGGCACGGCGACCGGCCTCGGCGGCGGCCTCCTCCGCGACGTGTTCCTCAACGTCACCCCCGCGGCCCTCGCCAGCAACTGGCTCATGCTCGTCGCCGTGGCGGCGGCCCTCGGCGGCATGCTCCTCGAGCGGATCTTCACGCGCCTCGACATCGTCATCACGGTGCTCGACGCCCTCACCATCGGCCTGTTCTGCGCCATCGGCACGTCGAAGGCCCTGGCGGCCGGCGTGCCCGAGGTGCCGGCCGTGTTCATCGGCGTCGTGTCCGCGGTCGGCGGGTCCTTCGTGCGCGACCTGCTCCTGAACCTGCCGATCGCGATGATGCACGTGGGCTCGCTGTACGCGGTCGCGGCGCTCGTCGGCGCCGTCATCGTCGTCGCGCTGGCGGCCTTCGGGGTGCCGATGTGGGTCGCCGCCATCGTGTGCGTCGCCGTCACGGCCACCACGCGCCTGCTCGCCGTGCGCTTCGGCTGGAGCCTCCCGGAGCAGCGGGCGCTCAGCCGGCTGCGCTTCACGGCGCTCCGCCGCCCGCGCCCGCGCCGCTGACGGCGCCGCTGACCGCGGCCGGCCGGGGCCGGACGCCGTCCCCGCCCTGGGCGGCGGCATCGCCCCGGACGCGACGACGGCCGGGCGTCGCCGCCCGGCCGTCGTCCACGTGGTGCCGCGGGATCAGACCCCGGCGAGCTCCGGCGCGCGCACGCCGCGGCGGATCGCCCGGTTGACGCCGGAGACGATCGCCTCGAGCGACGCCGTGGAGCTGTCCTCGTCGATGCCGACGCCCCACAGCCGCACGCCCTCGACCTCGAGCTCGACGTAGGAGGCCGCCCGGGCGTCGCCGCTCGCGCTCAGCGCGTGCTCCACGTAGTCGAGGAGCCGGACGTCGACGCCCTGGTCGGCGAGCACCTGCAGGAACGCGGCGATGGGCCCGTTGCCGGACGCCTCCGCGCCGCGCACCTCGTCGCCGTCGCGGAGCTCCACCTGTAGGGACACCGAGCCGCCCATGTCGCTGGACGTGCGGGTGGACGTGAGCTCGAACCGGCCCCACTTCTCCTCGGAGCGCTCGACCGGCGCGGGGAGGTACTCGTCCTGGAAGATCGACCAGATCTGCGCGCTCGTGACCTCGCCGCCCTCGGCGTCGGTCTTCGCCTGGACCACGCCCGAGAACTCGATCTGGAGGCGGCGGGGCAGGTCGAGCGAGTGGTCGGCCTTCAGCAGGTACGCCACGCCGCCCTTGCCGGACTGCGAGTTGACGCGGATCACGGCCTCGTAGGAGCGGCCGAGGTCCTGCGGGTCGACGGGCAGGTACGGGACCGCCCAGGGGATGTCGTCGACCGTCACGCCCTGGGCCGCCGCGGTGGCCGCCATGGCCTCGAACCCCTTCTTGATGGCGTCCTGGTGGGATCCGCTGAACGCCGTGTACACGAGGTCGCCCGCCCACGGGCTCCGCTCCGGCACCGCCAGCTGGTTGCAGTGCTCGGCGGTGCGCTTGATGGCGTCGAGGTCGCTGAAGTCGATCTGCGGGTCGATGCCCTGCGTGAAGAGGTTGATGCCGAGCGCGACGAGGTCGACGTTGCCGGTCCGCTCGCCGTTGCCGAACAGGCACCCCTCGATGCGGTCGGCGCCGGCCAGGTAGCCGAGCTCGGCCGCCGCGACGGCCGTGCCGCGGTCGTTGTGCGGGTGCAGCGACACGATGATCTCGTCGCGGCGGTCCAGGTGCCGGCACATCCACTCGATCGAGTCGGCGTAGACGTTCGGGGTCGCCATCTCGACGGTGGCGGGCAGGTTCAGGATGACCTTCCGCTCGGGCGTCGGGTCGAGGACCTCGACGACGCGATTGCAGATCTCGGCCGCGAACTCGAGCTCCGTGCCGGTGTAGCTCTCCGGCGAGTACTCGTAGAAGACGTCGACGTCCGGGATCGTCCTCTCGTACTCGCGGCAGAGGCGCGCGCCCTCGAGCGCGATGTCGATGATGCCCTGGCGGTCGGTGCGGAACACGACCTCGCGCTGCAGGACGCTCGTGGAGTTGTACAGGTGGACGATGGCCTGACGGGCCCCGCGGATGGACTCGTAGGTGCGGGCGATGAGGTGCTCGCGCGCCTGCGTGAGGACCTGGATGGTCACGTCCTCGGGGATCGCGTCCTCCTCGATGAGGCTGCGGACGAAGTCGAAGTCGGTCTGGCTGGCCGACGGGAACCCGACCTCGATCTCCTTGTAGCCCATGCGCACCAGCAGGTCGAACATGATGCGCTTGCGCTCGGGGCTCATCGGGTCGATGAGCGCCTGGTTGCCGTCGCGGAGGTCGACCGCGCACCAGCGCGGGGCCTCGGTGATGCGTCGGGTGGGCCACGTGCGGTCGGGCAGGTCCACCCGGATCTGCTCGTGGAACGGGCGATACTTGTGGATCGGCATCCCGCTGGGGGTCTGCGTGTTCTTCATGGTCGTCTCCTCGTGCGTGTCGGGGTCAGCCGTGACGGGACTCCGCGACGAGGAGGGCCGGTTCAGGCCTCGCCGCGGCGACTAAGGAGGAGGCGGCCGGACTGCATGCGACCACGGTACACCGCGTCCGCGCGGCTCCGCACCCGGGGGCGCGCCCCGAGCACCCGACTGCGCCGGACGGCCGCACCGGGACCGCGGCCGGCCCCGCGCCCGGGCGGCCGGCCGCATCGGCCCGGCTCAGCGCGCCGAGCGGAGCACGCGCGTGAGGTCGCGGACGGACGTGGACGGCAGGTACGCGCGGGTCAGCGCGAGGCCCACCGCGGGCAGGAGCGTCGCGTCCGGGTAGGCCATGATCAGCGGCACGAGCTCCGGCTGGAACTTGCGCTTGAACTCCAGCAGCGAGCGGAAGCCGTACACGGGCTCGAGCGAGTCGGCGAGGAACTCCAGGATCCGCTCGACCGCGCCCTCCTGCCGCTCCCCGCCCTCCTCGGCGGCCGTGCCGCCCCGCGGCGCGGTCGCGCGGGTCTGCGCGAGCGGCGCCGCGGAGAGGCTCATGAACTCGATGCCGTCCTCCTTCATCCGGACGGCCGAGCGCGCGATGAGGAACTCCATCACGCCGTTGATCCCGTCCGGCCGGCGGCGCATGAAGTCCAGGGTCCAGCCGACCACGACGTCGTCGCGCCAGGTGGGCAGCCAGCTCGTGGCGGCCTGCACGCGGTCGTCGGCGTCGACGGCGAGCATGAGCCGGACGGCGGGATCCCGCAGCTCCTCCACGCCGCCCAGGGTGAAGCCCATCTCGGGCAGCTCCTTCTCGGCCACCCACTCCTCGGACATCTGCTCGATCTGGCTCGCCCAGGCGATCGGCAGCTCCGCCCACGTGGTCCACTCGGCCCGGATCCCCGCCCGGTCGGCGCGGTTGATGGACGTGCGCACGTCCTGCCACCTCTTGCCCGTGGTCTGCCACGTGCCCGGGCGCACCACCGTCTCCTCCGCCACGACGAGGGTCTCCCAGCCCATGTCGCGGAACAGCGGCGACATCGACGCGGGCACGCTGTAGAACACGGGCGTCCAGCCGTTGTCGTCGGCGAAGCGCGCGAACTGGCCGAGCACGTCGCGGAGCGCGGCGTCGTCGTCGGGCGGCCCGAGCGGCGCGGCCGTGGTGATCGCCACGCTGCCGACCACGCGGTACGCGACCACCGTCCGGCCGTCCGCGGCGATCCAGTACGAGTTGCCCGGCCAGGTCGCCATGTGGGACAGCGACCCGACGGCTCCCCGGCGGAGCGCCGGGCGCACGAGCGCCTGCGCCCGCGGGACCGACGCGATCCGCACGTCCGCGATGGCGCGGAGGCCGGCGACGACGAGGATGACCCAGAACGCCGGCCCGACGCCGCGGTAGACGAGGTCGGTGAGGGGGTCGGTCGGCAGGAAGTCGAGCGACTCGCCCCGGAGGAACGACGCCGGGATGAAGCGGTCGGGGGCCTCGGCCAGGAGGTCCCGGAGGTCGACCGTGCGCGTGAAGCCGTCCGAGAGCGCCAGCCCGACGGCCACGAAGAGCGCCATGAGCCCGGCGAGGGCCGCCCCCGTCGTCACGAGGAAGCGGCGGATGGCGGGGGCCGTGGACAGGATCGTGAAGTGCCGCCGGAGGAGCACCAGCACGATCGCGCTCCCCAGCGGCAGCAGGACGGACGCGACGAGCGCGGCCACCGCCTCGGGGTGCGCGGAGGGCGAGGCCGACAGCCGCGGCGACACCATGTCGCGGTGCACGAGCATCCCGAACGCGTAGGCCGCGAGGACCGCGAGGAGCAGGTTGACGCTCACGGCGAGCCACACCGCGAAGCGGCGGCCCCGCGCGAGCCCGTAGGCCGCCACGAGGAGGGCGAGCAGCGGCGCCACCGACAGCAGGACGGGGCCGATGCCCCCGCCGATGCGCGCCAGCATGATCTCCTGCAGGCAGTCGTGCGTGAAGTCGCTCGAGAGGCACCGGGTGGAGATCGCGTCGCCGGGATCGCGGTCGTCGACGAACAGCAGCGCGATGGGCGCGAGCGGGCCGTAGCGGCTGCGCGACAGGAGCGCGATGACCGGGCCGGTGCCGAGGATCGCCACGACGGCGGCGAGCATGACGCGCACCTCATGGTGCGAGCTGCGCTGCCAGAGCGCGCCGCCCGCCGGACGGTGCACGACCGCCCCGAGGACCCCGCCGACGAGGATGGCGAGGAGGCGGTAGAGGTCCGACGGCTGCCCCGAGTAGAGCAGGAAGACGAGCACGACGACGACGAGCACCACGCGGATCCGCCGACGCCAGAGGACGCCGGCCCACGCGCTCGAGAGGGCGAGGACGCCCGCGACCGCGGTGAGGGGATCCGCCGTGGCGATGCCGCGGACGCCGTGGGACCAGAGCTCGCCGTCGACGAGGCCCAGAGCCTGCACGGCGATGCCGAGGAGCGAGCCCACGGTGCCCGTGAGGACGAAGCCGAGGAGGGTCCGCCACGCGCCCATGAGCCGCTCGGCGACGCCCACGAGCACGAGGATCGCGACGAGCGAGACGACCAGCTCGACGGGGCCGTCGGTGAGGAAGGCGGCGGTCGCCGTGGTCCACCAGTGGCCCCGCTCGACGACGGGGACGTAGCCGGTGGCGAGCTGGTGGTGCACCGTCCGCCGCCAGTCGTCGGACACCGCGGGCAGCACCGCGAGGGCCAGCACGACGCCGGCCAGCGCGAGCGCGACGGGCTGCGCGAGCAGCCGCGAGCCGAGCGCCCGGGCGGCGCCGGTCACCGTGGGTCCGCCGCGACGCGCGCTCATCGGGCGATCCCGAGCCGCTGGCCGAGCTCGGGCAGCGCGTCCTGGGCGCACCACTGCACGGTGCCCCAGTCGTGCGCGGTCCCCGGCGACGTGGTGAGGCGCGTGGTCATGCCCGCCGCGCGCGCCGCGGCCTCGACCTGCTCCACCTGGGGGCGGTACTGCTCGTCGTCCTCGCCGACGCAGAAGTAGCCGGCCATGTCGGAGTACGGGGCCCGGGACGCCATGATCGCCGCGGGCGCCGCCGCCGCGTACTGCGCCTCCGACCCCCCGAACGCGACCGCGACGGTGTCGTCGCCGATGGTCGGGGCCGTCTCCCCCGACACGTCCACGATCGAGCCGAACAGCTCGGGATGCGCGGAGCCGAGCTGGGTCGAGCACGTGCCGCCCTGCGAGAAGCCCATGATCGACCACGCGCTCCGGTCGGGCAGCACGCGCAGGTGCGTCCGGATCCACTCCGGCACGTCCACCGTGAGGTAGGTGGCGGAGTCCCCGAGCGGCGAGTCGACGCACATGGGGTTCTGGTCGGGGGCGCCGAGCTGGTCCGGCACCACCACGATGGGCGCGAGGCCGTGGTGCACCGCGGCGTAGGCGTCCATGATCCGGTCGAGCCGGCCGGAGGCGAAGAGGTCGATCGGGGATCCCGGCTGGCCGGACATGGCGATCACGACGGGCAGGGCGGGAGCGTCGTCCACGAGTGCGGCGGGCGGCAGGTACACGAGCGCGTCGCGCGCGGCGAAGCCCGACCGCGTGGCGGGGATCGTCGTCAACCCCAGGCGACCGCGCGCCGGCAGCGTGCCCGCCGCCGTCCAGGCGTCCTCGATCGGTCCGTCCGCAGCCGGGGCGGCGCCGCCCGGGCTGGGCAGGGCCGCGAGGTCGAGCGGCAGCACGCGCGTCAGGCCGAACGCGGCGGCCACGTTGGGGTACTGCTCGATGTCGGCGTTGATGCCCACGGCCGCGGCGAGGACCACCAGCGGGACGAGCAGGACGCCGAGCGCCGTGTGCAGCGCGCGCAGGGAGCGGGACGCCGGTCGCGTGCCCCCGACCCCCGTGACGCTGCGTCGGCCGCGGGCGAGGGCGATCACGGCGAGCCCCAGCCCCATGCCGCCGAGCGCGGTCCACCCCCGGGTGCCCGTGGAGAGCACCACGTCGAAGAGGTCGAGGACGTCCCCGAGGACGAAGGCGAGCGCGAGGCCGGCGAGCGCCCCGAGTCCCGCGGCGAGGGCGGTCTCGGCGAGGGCGCGCCGCGGATCGGCCGGCCGTGCCCCGCGCAGCCGGCGGGCCCGCATCGCGACGAGGGCGAGGAGCACGAGGAGGAGGACCGGCGCGAGCGCCGCCACGGTGACGGTGGCCGGGGAGATGAGCGGCAGGTCGGCGAGATCGTGGAGCACGGGGGTCCTCTGGTGCGGGAGCGAAGGCGTTCGAACTTAGCCCACGACCCCCCGGGGAACGCCGCGCGTCCGCCGTGCGGCTAGCCCTGCGGCTGCGTGCCCGTGAGCCGGTGCTCGAAGGCGAAGACCACGAGCTGCACGCGGTCCCGCAGGCTGAGCTTGGCGAGGATGCGGCTGACGTGCGTCTTGACCGTCGCCTCGCTGAGGAACTCGGCCTGGGCGATCTCGGCGTTGCTCAGCCCGCGCGCGGCGAGGACGAAGATCTCCCGCTCCCGGGAGGTGAGCGCGGCGAACGCGGGCGGCGCGACGCGGGGCGCGGAGCCCGGGTCGAAGTGCTCGAGCAGCTGGCGGGTCGCCGAGGCGGCGATGACCGAGTTGCCGGCGTGCACGGTGCGGATCGCTGCCAGCAGGAACTCGGGGTCGGCGTCCTTGAGCACGAACCCGCTGGCCCCGGCGCGGATGGCCCGCGCGGCGCTCTCGTCGAGGTCGAAGGTGGTCAGCACGAGCACGCGGGGCGGGCGGTCGCCGCGCGCGTCGGCGGCACGGAGCACCTCCGCCGTCGCCTGGATGCCGTCCATCACGGGCATGCGGATGTCCATGAGGATCACATCCGGCCGCTCGGCGCGCGCGAGCTCCACCGCCTCCTGGCCGTTGGCCGCCTCGCCGGCGAACTCGAGGTCGGGCTGCGAGGAGATGAGCATGCGGACGCCCGTGCGGAACAGGGCCTGGTCGTCGACCAGGGCGACGCGGATGGGGGGCATGGGCGGGAAGGGTCCTTCGATCGGCGGTGCGGGTGGGAGGGTCAGGATCCGGCGGGCCGGTCGTCACGCGCTCGGCGTGCCGCGGAGGCGGCCCCGCGGGCGGCGGCGGTGCGATGCGGGCTGACGGGCACCCCGGGCGTGGCGGTGCCTGCGGCGGCCGCCTCCGGCGGGAAGAGCTCGTCGAGCGTGAGGGGCCGGCCGGGGGCGTCGGCGCCCGTGCCGACGGACGCGCCGGGGACGGGCACGCGGGGCACGGGGCGGGTGGCGGGCGCGAACGGGATCCACGCGGAGACGGTCCACACGCCCTCGCGCACGCCCGCCGAGAAGCGGCCGCCGGAGAGCGTCGCGCGCTCGCGCATGCCGGCGAGGCCGTGCCCCACGGGCGGCGCGGGCGTGACCGGCGCGGGCGGCAGGACGGGCAGGGCGATGATGCCGGTGGTCGTGCGCGCGGGGCGCACGGGGTCCGGGAGCGTACGGCTGCGGACCGCGACCGAGACGCCGTCGGGTGCCCACGCGAGCTCGACCTCCACGGGGTGGCCGACGTCGCCGTGGCGCAGCACGTTGGTCAGCGCCTCCTGCACGATCCGGTACACGGCCAGCTGCTGGCCCGTGCCGAACTCGCCCGGGCGGCCGGTCTCGACGAACCCGATCGTGAGGCCGGTGGAGCGCATCTGGTCGATGAGGTCGCTGAGCTCCTTGAGCTCGGGCTGCGGGGTGTCGTCCTCGCTGTGGCGCAGCTGCGCCAGGAGGATCCGCACGTCGCCGAGCGCCTGGCGGGCGGTGGTGGAGATGGTGCGGAGCGCCTGGTCGGCGGCCTCCGGATCCACCTGCCGCGCGTACCGGGCGCCGTCCGCCTGCGCGATCACGACGGCGAGCGAGTGGGCGACGACGTCGTGCATGTCGCGGGCGATGCGGTTGCGCTCCTGCTCCACCACGACGTCGTGGAGCGCGCGGGCCTGGTCGCGCTCGGCGGCGGCCTGCGCGTCCCGGCTCGCGTGCGAGGCCCGGGACGCGACGACGAGACGGCCGGCCGTCCAGGAGGCGAGGAGGACGCTCCACGCGCACAGCAGCAGGAACAGCCACAGCGTGGCGAACGCCGTCCACTCCCCCGTCCCGAGGGCGGCGCTGCCGACGGGCACGCGACCCGCGGCGTACGAGAGGTAGGACGCCGCGACGACGCCGCCGACGATGGCCGAGGTGAGGCCCAGCGCACGCACGACCCGGCCGCCGTACGCCGCCGTGCAGTAGACGACGCCCGCGATGGCGAGGTCGCCGGGCTCCACGCCGGCGCCCGCGCCCATCTGGATGACGGCGCCCGCCCAGGCGACCGCGAGCGACGCCCCGGGCGAGACGCGGCGGAGCGCCAGCGCCGCCCCCATGACGAGCACGAGGACGAGCGAGACCTCGGAGGTCGCGAACGCGAAGACGCCGAGGGCGCTGGCGGCGGTGACGCCGACGGAACCGGGTGCGAGCAGGGCCACGAACGCCGCCGCGAGCGCGACGTCCAGGACGAGCTGGTACCTGGGGATCCGTCGGAGCATGCGACCACCGTACGTGCCGGGCGGGCGCGCCAGGCCTCCGCGGGCCGAGGATCCCCGCGGAGGCGCTCCCATCTCATCCGCGGGATGTACGCCCGCCGCGTCGCCCGGGCCGACCGTGCCCGCCCGGCGGCTCAGAAGCCGAGTCGGCCGAGCAGCTTCGCGTCGCGCTGCCAGTCCTTCGCGATCTTGACCCGCAGCGAGAGGAACACGCGCTTCCCGACGAGCGGCTCGATCTGCGCACGCGCCACCTGGCCGACGTGCTTCAGCCGCGAGCCCTGGGCGCCGATGACGATGCCCTTCTGGCTGTCGCGCTCGACGAAGAGGTTCGCGTAGATCTCGAGGAGCTCCTTGTCCTCCCGCTCGATCATGTCGTCGATCGTGACGGCGAGCGAGTGCGGCAGCTCGTCCTGCACGCCCTCGAGCGCGGCCTCGCGGATGAGCTCGGAGATGCGGGCCTCGAGCCCCTCCTCGGTGACCGCGTCGGACGGGTAGAGCTGCTCGGAGACGGGGAGCGCCTTCAGGAGCTCGCCCACGAGCGCGTCCAGCTGGATCGCCTCGACGGCCGACACGGGGACGATCGCGTCCCACTCGCGCAGCTCCTGCACGGCGAGCAGCTGCTCCGCGACGGCGTGGCGCGACGCGGAGTCGGTCTTGGTGACGATGGCGACCTTGCGCGCCCGGGGGTACTCGTCGAGCTGCTCGTTGATGAAGCGGTCGCCCGGGCCGATCCGCTCGTCGGCGGGGATGCACAGCCCGATGACGTCGACGTCGCCCAGCGTCGTCTGCACGAGCGCGTTCAGCCGCTCGCCGAGCAGCGTGCGCGGGCGGTGGATGCCGGGCGTGTCCACGAGGATGAGCTGCCCGTCGGGCCGGTGCACGATCCCGCGGATGGCCTTCCGCGTGGTCTGCGGCTTGGAGCTCGTGATGGCCACCTTCTCGCCCACGAGCGCGTTGGTGAGCGTCGACTTGCCGACGTTCGGGCGGCCGACGAACGAGACGAACCCGGCGCGGTAGGCGGGGGCGCCGCCGCGGGGCTTCCGCCTCGTTCGGGCGGGCTCGGCGTCGCGGTCGATCCCCCACGCCTCGTCGGACAGGGGCGCCGGCTCGGCGGGCACCGTGTCCTCGGCGGGCACGGAGCCGGCCGGGTCGTCGTCGCGGGGATCAGTCATGGTCGTGTCCTCTGCTGGCGGCGGCGCCCGCGGGGGCCGCCTCGTGGTCGTCGGATGCGTCGGCCGCGCGGTCGCGCTCGACGAGGATCGTGCTGATGCGCGTGCGGCGTCCCTCGACCCGGTCGGCCGTGAGGACCAGCCCGCCGACGTGCACCACGGACCCGCGCTCCGGCAGGCGCCCGAGCGTCTTCGCGAGGAGCCCCCCGGCGCTGTCCACGTCGTCGTCGTCGAGCTCCAGCCCGAACAGGTCGCCCAGCTCGTCGATGGGGAGCCGGGCGCTCACACGGTACACGCCGTCCCCCAGGTCCTCGTACTCGGGCACGTCGCGGTCGTACTCGTCGCTGATGTCGCCCACCAGCTCCTCGATGAGGTCCTCGAGCGTCACGAGCCCGGCGATGCCGCCGTACTCGTCCACCACCATCGCGAGGTGGTTGGACTCCAGCTGCATCTGGCGGAGCAGCGCGTCCGCCTTCTGCGACTCGGGGACGAACACCGCGGGCCGCGCCAGCTGGTCGACGGTGGTGCGCTCCGCCTCCTGGGGCCTCTCGTGGACCATCCGCGCGAGGTCGCGGAGGTACAGCACGCCCTCGATCTCGTCCGAGTCGCGGCCCGTCACAGGCGCCCGCGAGATGCCGCGGGACAGGAAGAGGCCGAGCGCGCTGCCCACGTGGACGGTCTGCTCGACGACGACCATGTCGGTGCGCGGGATCATGACCTCGCGCACCACCGTGTCGTTGAACTCGAAGATCGAGTGGATGAGCTCGCGGTCGTCCTCCTCGAGCACCTCGAGCTCCGTGGCCTCGTCGACCATGCTGAGCAGCTGCTCCTCGCTCGTGAAGGTCGCGACCGTCTTCGGGCGGCCCGGCGTGACCCGGTTGCCGAGCGCCACGAGGGCGTCCGCGACCGGGCCGATGGAGACCCGGATCCCGCGCACGAGGAGCGCGGTCGCGGCGAGCAGCGGACGCGCGTGCACCCGGCCGACCGAGCGCGGGCTCGCGCCCACGAGCACGAAGGAGACGGCCGTCATGATGGCGGCGGCCACGAGCAGCGTGATCCACCACTCGGAGATCGTGTACGCGAGCGCCAGCGTGACGAGGACCGCGGCGCTCGTCTCGGCGACGATGCGGACGAAGCTGAGCGAGTTGACGTAGGCGCCCGTGTCCGTCGAGATGGCCAGCATCGACCGCCGGGCCCGGGAGGTGAGCGCGAGCTCCTGGATGTCGGCGCGGGACAGCGAGGAGATGGCGGACTCGGCGGCGGCGAACAGCCCGCCGAGGACGACGAGGAGGAAGGCGGGGAGGAGGAGGGCGAGCATCGGCGGTCGGGTCAGCGACCGCGCTCGCTCATGGCGAACCCGATCAGGATGTCGCGCTGGAGCCCGAACATCTCGCGCTCCTCGTCGGGCTCGGCGTGGTCGAAGCCGAGCAGGTGGAGGATGCCGTGCGCGGTGAGCAGCAGGATCTCCTCGAGCGTCGAGTGACCGGCGGTCACGGCCTGCTCGGCGGCGACCTGCGGGCACACGACGATGTCGCCGAGGAGCCCGGCGGGCGTCGGTCGGTCCTCGGTGCCCGGACGCAGCTCGTCCATGGGGAAGCTCAGCACGTCGGTGGGGCCCGGCTCGTCCATCCACTGGACGTGCAGCTGCTCCATCGCGCCCTCGTCCACCATCACGATGGCGAGCTCCGCGTCGGGGTGCACGTGCAGGGTGTCGAGCGCGTACGTGGCGAGGCGCTGGATGGTCCGCTCGTCCACCTCGATCGCCGACTCGTTGTTGATCTCGATGCTCATCGGGTGCTCCCAGGGGCGGTGCGGCGCTCGGCGCGCAGGTGGTCGGCGGCCTGGCGCTCCGCGTCGTAGCGCGTGTACGCGTCCACGATGCGGCCGACCAGGGTGTGCCGCACGACGTCGTCGCTCGTGAGGCGGGAGAAGTGGATGTCGTCCATCCCGTCGAGCACGCGCGTCACGAGCTGCAGGCCGCTGGAGCCCGTCGGCAGGTCGACCTGCGTGATGTCGCCCGTGACCACCATCTTCGAGCCGAAGCCGAGGCGGGTGAGGAACATCTTCATCTGCTCGGGCGTGGTGTTCTGCGCCTCGTCGAGCACGACGAACGCGTTGTTGAGGGTGCGCCCGCGCATGTACGCGAGCGGCGCGACCTCGATGGTGTTGGACGCCATGAGCTTCGGCACGAGCTCGGGGTCCATCATCTCGTTGAGCGCGTCGAACAGGGGCCGGAGGTACGGGTCGATCTTGTCGGTGAGGGAACCCGGCAGGTAGCCCAGGCGCTCGCCGGCCTCCACGGCGGGACGCGTGAGGATGATCCGCTCGACCTCCTTGCGCTGCAGCGCCTGGACGGCCTTGGCCATCGCGAGGTAGGTCTTGCCGGTGCCGGCGGGGCCGATGCCGAACACGATCGTGTTCTCGTCGATCGCCTGCACGTACTGCTTCTGTCCCTGCGTCTTGGGCCGGACGGTGCGGCCGCGCGACTGCACGATGGCCTCGCTCAGCACGTCGGACAGGGTCCGCGCGTCGTCCTCGCCGAGCCGTCGGGCGCTCGTCTCGATCTCCTGGGGTTCCACGTGCTGTCCGTCCTCCACCATCGCCACGACCTCGTCGATGAGCCGGCGGGCGGACGCCACGCCCGCCCGGGTGCCGACGAGCGTGATCTCGTTCCCGCGGACCCGGACGTCGACGTCCGGGTGCTCGCGCTCGATCTGCCGGAGCAGCCGGTCCTGCGGCCCGAGGAGGCGCACCATGAGCACGCCGTCCATCGTCGCCGTCTGCTCGACGCGGTCCTCCGCGTCCGCGGACGCGCCGCCCCGCGGGTCAGAGCCCGACATGGTCCTCCGAGCCGCCGAAGCCGCCCATCACGTGCGCGTGCACGTGGAAGACGGTCTGCCCCGCGTCGGCGCCCGTGTTGAACACGAGCCGGAACTGCCCGCCGACGCGCTCGGCCGCGACGCGCGACGCGACCTCGACGACCTCCGCGAGGAGCCCCGGGTCGCCCGCGGCGAGCTCCACGACGTCGCGGTAGGCGCCCGACTTGGGCACGACGAGGACGTGCACGGGGGCCTTCGGCGCGATGTCCTCGAAGGCGATCACGCGGTCGGTCTCCGCGACGATCTCGGCCGGGATCTCGCGCGCGGCGATGCGCTCGAAGACGGTGGGCTCGGGGGCTGTGGTCATGCGCCCAGCCTACGCGCGACCCGCGGCGTCACCAGCGACCGAGGGCGGCGTTGACGAGCGCGAGCGCCGCCGGACCGGCCGTGGAGGTGCGCAGGATGCCGGAGCCGAGTGCGACGGGCATCGCCCCGGCGGCCCGGAGCGCCTCGACCTCGGCCGGGCTGATGCCGCCCTCGGGCCCCACCACGAGGAGCACGTCGGTCGGGGCGCCGCCGTCGGCCGTCGTCAGGTCGAGCCCGGACAGCCGGGCTCCCGCCGTCGGGTCGAGCACGAGCACGCGGGCGGTCGCGGCCCTCCGCACGAGGTCCCCCGTCGTCGCGAGCGGCTCCACCTCGGGCACGCGCGGTCGGATGGACTGCTTGACCGCCTCGCGGACGATGGCGCGCCATCGGTCCCGGCCCTTGGCGACCTTCGCGCCCTCCCACCGGGAGACGGAGCGCTGCGCCTGCCATGGGATGACCGCGTCCACGCCGAGCTCGGTCGCCGCCTGGACGGCGAGCTCGTCACGGTCGCCCTTGGCGAGCGCCTGCACGAGCACGACGCGCGGGGTCGGCTCCGGGTGCACCTCGACCGAGTCCACCCGGAGCTCGAGGCGCTGCGGCTCCACCGCCGCGACGGTGCCGGCGGCGATGGTGCCGCGGCCGTCCCCGACGAGGATGCCCTCGCCGGCGCGGACGCGGCTCACGGTCACGGCGTGCCGGGCCTCCTGGCCGGCGAGCACGATGAGGCGGCCGACCGCGAGGTCCGACGCGCCGATGTCGTCGGCCAGGTAGAAGTGCGCCACGGTCAGACGTTGAGGAAGCGGTCGCGGAGCTTCTGGAAGAGGCCCTGCTGGAAGTGCGCGAGGTGCGGCGCGGGCGCCTTGTTGCGCTTCGCGAACTGCTGGATGAGGTCGCGCTCCTTGTGGTCGAGCTTCTGGGGCGTGACCACCTGGATGCCGATCTTCAGGTCGCCGCGCCCGGAGCCGCGGAGCTTCGTGACCCCGCGGCCGCGGACCGTGATGATCTCCGCGCTCTGGATGCCGGGTCGCAGCTCGAGGTCCACGGCGCCGTCGAGCGCCTCGATGTGCGCGTCGCTGCCGAGGATGGCGTCGACCATGCTCACCTCGACCGTGGCGAGGAGGTCGTCGCCGTTGCGGCTGAACACCTCGTGGTGCTTGACCTTGATCTCGAGGTAGAGGTCGCCGTTCGGGCCGCCCGCCGGGCCGACCTCGCCGGAGCCCGGCATCTGCAGGCGGAGGCCGGTGTCGACGCCGGCCGGGATGTCCACCGGCACGGTGCGGCGCGCGCGGACGCGGCCCTGTCCCTGGCAGGTGGGGCACGGGTGCGAGATGACGGTGCCGTAGCCCCGGCAGGTGCCGCAGGGGCTCGACGTCATGACGTTGCCGAGGAGGGACCGCACCTGGCGCTGGATGCTGCCCGACCCGCGGCAGATGTCGCACGTGACGGCGCTCGTGCCGGGCTGCGCGCACGAGCCCTGGCAGGTGTCGCAGACCACGGCCGTGTCGACCTCGAGGTCGCGGTGCACGCCGAAGATGACCTCGTCGAGCTCGACCTCCACGCGCAGCAGCGCGTCCTGGCCCCGCTCCTGCCGGGAGCGCGGACCCCGTCCGCCGCCGCCCTGCTGGCCGCCGAAGAAGGTCTCGAAGATGTCCCCGAAGCCGCCGAAGCCCTGGCCGCCGCCGCCGAAGCCGGCCTGCGGGCCGAGGTCGTACTGCTGGCGCTGCTGCGGATCCGACAGCACGTCGTAGGCGTGCGTGACGAGCTTGAAGCGCTCGGCCGCGTCGGGGGCGTCGTTGACGTCCGGGTGGAGCTGGCGCGCCTGCTTGCGGTACGCCTTCTTGATCTCCTCTGGCGTCGCCTCGCGGCTCACGCCGAGTACTTCGTAGTGGTCAGCCACGTGGGGCCCTTCGGTGGTGATGGTCGTGGGGAACAGGGGCGGTGCGCCGGCGTGCGGACGTCACCGCTCCTCGAGCAGGCGCGAGAGGTAGCGCGCGACCGCGCGCACCGACGCCATGTTGGTGGAGTAGTCCATGCGGGTCGGCCCCAGCACGCCGAGGCGCGCGAGAACGCCGCCGGAGGAGCTGTAGCCGCTGGTGAGCACGCTGGTCTCGCCGAGGCCGAACGGCGCGTTCTCGCGGCCGATGCTCACGGAGACGCCGTGCTGGTCGGCCTCCATCTCGCCGAGCAGGCGCAGCAGCACCACCTGCTCCTCGATGGCCTCGAGGACGGGCGAGATGCTGCCGGGGAAGTCCCGCTCGGTGCGGGCCAGGTTCGCGGACCCGGCGAGCAGCAGCCGCTCCTGCCGGTTGGCGAGCACCTGCTCCACGAGGGTGCCGGCGAGGACCGACGCGGCCGCGCGCTGGTCGGGCTCCACCTCGTCGGAGAGCGTCTCCAGCCGCGTCGCCGCCTCCGCGAGCCCGAGGCCGCCCACGGCCTGGTTGATGCGCGTGCGCATCACCGCGAGGAAGGCGTCGTCCGGGTCGCCCGCGAGCTCGACGACGCGCTGCTCGACGCGGCCGGTGTCCGTGATGAGCACCGTGAGCACGCGGGTCGCGGAGAGCGCCACGAGCTCGACGTGCTTGACGTGGCTGGTGGCGAGCGACGGGTACTGCACGAGCGCGACCTGGTTGGTGAGCTGCGCGAGGAGGCGCACGGTGCGCGCGAGCACGTCGTCGAGGTCGACGGACTGGCCGAGGAAGACGTGGATCGCCTGCCGCTGCGCCGGCGTGAGCGGACGCACGTCCGCGAGCTGGTCGACGAAGAGGCGGTAGCCCTTGTCGGTGGGGACACGGCCCGACGACGTGTGCGGCGCCGCGATCAGCTCCTCCTCCTCGAGGAGTGCCATGTCGTTGCGGATGGTGGCGGCCGAGACGCCGAAGGCATGGCGCTCCACGATGGACTTGGAGCCCACGGGCTCGCGCGAGGACACGTAGTCCTGCACGATCACCCGGAGGACGTCGAGCCCGCGTTCCGAGACCATGGCGGCTCCCTCCTGGCACTCGTCGGTTCTGACTGCCAATCGTACCGCCTGGATCCGCGTGCCCG
The DNA here is from genome assembly GCF_059422605.1 of Clavibacter sp. GW821-FHT01D01. Taxonomy (NCBI): domain Bacteria; kingdom Bacillati; phylum Actinomycetota; class Actinomycetes; order Micrococcales; family Microbacteriaceae; genus Clavibacter; species Clavibacter sp. GW821-FHT01D01. The sequence continues at coordinate 79,690 of NZ_JBWKXC010000005.1, read as the reverse complement.
GCATTGCCGGTCGCGCGTCGACGGCGGTACCGTGAGGAGGCCAGGTCCTGCCCGGCCCATCCACGATCCACCGCGATCCGCCGGCCGTCCGGCGGACGCGCGCACCGAGAGGCACCCGGCGATGACCGCACCCGACCCGCACCCCTACGGCGCTCCCGCCCCGCTCACCCCGAGCGAGGACCGGCTGTGGGCGTCGCTCACGCACTTCCTCGCGATCCTCGTCGTGCCGTCCTTCATCGTGTGGCTCGTGTTCCGCGAGCGCGGCCGCTTCACCGACCAGGAGGGCAAGGAGGCGACCAACTGGACCATCAACGTGGTCGGCGCGCTCGTCATCCTCAACGTCCTCCAGGCGATCTTCGTGGTCATCCCGATCCTCGGCATCCTCATCAGCGTGCTGCTGGGCCTCGTGATCTTCGCGGTGGTCGTCGTCAACATCGTCTTCGCGATCATCGGCGGCGTCCGCGTCCAGAGCGGCCGTCCGTACCGCTACCCGCTCAACATCCGGTGGATCAAGTAGGCGGTCGCCGATGAGCGCGAGGATCCGGCACGTCGCCATCGACTGCCGCGACCCGCACGCGCTCTCCCTGTTCTGGGCCGGCGTGACCGGCTTCGCGGAGGACCCCGACGAGCCCAACCGACCCGGCGAGGACGCGGCCTGGCTCGGCGACGCCGTCTCGGGCCTCGGCATCATCCTGCAGCGCTCCGACGCGCCGAAGACCGCCAAGAACCGCGTGCACCTGGACCTCGCGCCCGACGACCGGACGCGCGACGAGGAGGTCGAGCGCGTGATCGCGCTCGGCGCCGCGCTCGTCGCCGACCGCCGGAACGCCGACGGCAGCGGCTGGGTGGTGCTCGCCGACCCCGAGGGCAACGAGTTCTGCGTGGAGCGGAGCGACCTGGAGCGCGAGTCCGGCGACGAGGTCGGCGCGGTCGTCCTCTGAGCCGAGCCGACGGACGGCGGACCGGCCGTGGGACCGGCGCGCCGCCCGCTCAGTCCTCGAGGAGCCGCCGCACGACGGCGTCGGCCAGCAGGCGCCCCGGCAGGGTCAGGACCAGCGTGCCCGCGAGCGCGGCACGGGGGTCCACGAGCCCGTCGGCGATGAGTCCCGCGACCTGACGACGGCCCTCGGCGGTGAGCGTGGGGATCGCGAGCCCGTCCCGGATGCGGGCGCCGAGGAGGACGCGCTCCACCTCGCGCGTCGCGTCGTCGAGCGACTCGCGGCCGGCGCCCGGCGAGGCGCCCGCGAGCACGCGGTCCGCGTACGCGGCCGGGTGCTTCACGTTCCACCAGCGCACGCCGCCGACGTGGCTGTGCGCGCCCGGGCCGACGCCCCACCAGTCGTGCCCCTGCCAGTAGGCCAGGTTGTGCCGGCTGCGGCGGCCATCGCGGGCCCAGTTGCTGACCTCGTACCACTCGTACCCGGCCTCGCCGAGCATCCGGTCGGCGAGCTCGTACATGTCCGCCTGCAGGTCCTCGTCGGGCTCCGGCACCTCGCCGCGCCGGATCTGGCGGGCGAGCTTCGTGCCCGGCTCGACGATGAGCGCGTAGGCGGAGAGGTGGTCGGGCTCCTGGGCGATCGCCTGCTCGAGCGAGGCGCGCCAGTCGTCGAGGGTCTCCCCCGGCGTCCCGTAGATGAGGTCGAGGCTCACCTCGAGGCCGGCGGCTCGGGCACCGCGCACCACCGGCGCGATGCGGGCGGGGTCGTGGGTGCGCTCGAGCGTCGCCAGCACGCGCGGCACGGCCGACTGCATGCCGAAGGACACGCGCGTGAACCCGCCCGCCGCGAGGGCGGCGAGGTAGGCGTCGTCGACGCTGTCGGGGTTCGCCTCGGTGGTGACCTCGGCGCCGTCGGCGAGGCCCCAGGTCTCCCGCACCGCGTCGAGCATGCGGACGAGGTCGTCGACGGGCAGGAGCGTCGGCGTGCCGCCGCCGAGGAACACGGTGGAGGCGCGACGCGCGGGGACGCCGGACTCCCGGAGCGCGGATCCGGCGAAGCGCACCTCCTGCACGGCCTGCGACGCGTAGTCGGACTGCTTCACGCCGCGGAGCTCGGGTGCGGTGTACGTGTTGAAGTCGCAGTAGCCGCAGCGCACGCGGCAGAAGGGGACGTGCAGGTACACGCCGAAGGCGCGCGCGTCCGCGCTGTCGGCCGCGGAGGCGGGCAGGAGCCCGTCGGCGGGGGCGGGATCGGCGAGGGGCAGGGCGGACGGCATCCGTCCATCATCCCCCGGCCCGGGCCCGCCCCGGTCCGCGGCCGTCCGGTCGGGCGCCGCCGCTCCGGCAGGATGGGGGCATGACCGACGCCCCCGCTCCCCGGCCGCTGCACGTCCTCTGGGACGTCGACGGCACCCTGCTCCTCAACAGCCCGCGCTCCGGGAGCATGTACCACCGCGCCATCGAGCGGGCGGCCGGCGAGACCCTCGAGGACCGCACCGTGCACGCGCACGGCAAGACGGACGGGCAGATCATCTGGGAGACCCTCGCGGTCTACGGGCTGCCCGAGACCCTGCACCCGGCGGTGCGCGGGCACCTCGAGGAGATGTCGCGCGTCGAGCACTACGGCCCGGGCCGACGCGAGGTGCCGGTCGGCGTGCCGCGCCTCGTCGCCGACGTCGCTGCGCGCGGCTGGACCAACGCGCTCCTGACCGGCAACTCGCCGCTGCGGGCGCGGTACAAGCTCGACGGGGCGGGCCTGGACGTCGACCTCTTCGACTGGGATGCGTCGTTCTTCGGCCACGAGGCGCGGATCCGCAGCGACCTCACCCGCCGCGCGGCGGAGGCGCTCGCGGGCGGGCGCGTCGTGATCATCGGCGACACCCCCGCCGACGGCGTGGCCGCCGAGGTCGCGGGCTTCCCCTTCGTCGCCGTCGCCACCGGCGCGTACGGCGTGGAGGCGCTCCGCCTGCCGGACGCCCACGCCGCGCTCGTGGTCCCGGACCTCGCGGTCGGCCACGACGACGTCATGGCGTACCTGGACGGGCTCGCGGCGAGCTGACGCGCGCGAGCCGCCGTGGGTCAGGCGGAGGCGACCGCCGGGTGCAGCGCGCGCAGGTAGCGGCGCATGAAGACGCCCTGCAGGACGCGCAGGACGGGACTCACGAGCCGCAGCGGCCACGTGGCCGGCCGGGAGAAGACGCGGAGGGTGAGCCAGACGCTGCCGTCGGGCTCGCGGGAGACGAGGAACGCCTCCTCCCCGCTGAAGGGATGGCCGTGCACGGTGCCGTACGCGAAGCCGACGCGGTCGGTCTCCTGCACGGTGTAGACGACGCGGACGGGCGCCTCGGGGTGGAACGGCCCGAAGGGCATGCGCAGGACCGCGGACGTGCCCGACGTGATCCAGGCGGTGCCGTCGTCGCCGTACAGCGTCTCCCGCGGGCGGTCGACGGGCACCTGGGGGGCGCCCTCGGCGTCGAACTCGAGCCCGGCGTAGCCCGGGTCGTCCGGGACCTCCTGCTCGATGCGCGTGACGTCGATCCCGGCTCCACGCTGCACGCCCCACGTCATGAGGAGGGCGACGGCCTGCTCGAAGCGCTCGTCGCCGCTGCCGAGCCGCGCGCTCGCCGCGGCGGGACGGTAGCCCTCGGGCGGGTAGGTCATCAGGTCGGCGGCCTGGGTGCCGCCGACGGAGCCGTACGTGACGGCGGTCGCGGTGTAGGTGCTGCGGCGCATGGCATCAGACTACGGCGTGGTCCTGCGAGCGGCCCGCGGTCTCCTAGCACGCGCGCTGCCGCTCTGTCATCCTCCGTCCGGATCCGGTTCCTCATCCCTCGGCGGCGCCCCGCGGATGACATTCCGGCGCGTGATGAATCCGTGATCAGGATCCCATTCGCGGGCCTTCCTGCACCGATACGGTGAGCCCAATCCGATGCACGGGACGGCCCCTCCGCCGTCCCCCGCTCCGTCGGTACTCCGCCTCCGACTCCGAGGAAGCCATGCGCCCGCCCGCCCGTCCCACCCGCCCCCTGCTGTCCGCCGCCGCCGTGGCGGCACTGTCCCTCGCCCTGGTCGCCGGCGGCATGCCCGCGCACGCCGCCGGCGCTCCCGATGCCACGACAGCCGACGTCCCGGCCCCGTTCCTCGAGGCAGCCGTCCCCGAGGCGACTCCCGTCGAGCCGGTCGTCGCCGAGGGGCCCGCCGCCGCCCCGACGCCGAGCGTCGCGGACATCGCCGTGCCCGCGCCCGTCGTGCTGACCCCGGCCGAGGGCGACGAGCAGGTCGAGGGCGCGACCACCTTCTCCGGCACGGGCCTCCCCGGGGCGACCGTCGACGTCTCGGTGTTCGCGGCGGGACTCCGCGACGTCGCAGGCGATGCCGCGGACTTCCTGCACTACTCGGCGCTGGTCGGCGCCGACGGACGCTGGAGCACGATCGAGACCCTCCCCGTCGGGTTCTGGGCGTACAAGGCGGACCAGTCACTCGGCGAGCAGGCGGCGTCCACGAGCGGGAACGCAGCCTTCACGATCTTCCCGGCCGCACCCCGCATCACCGCCCCCTCAGCCGACGCGCGTGTCGAGGGGCGGCTTCACGTGGCGGGGACCGGGGCCGCGGGAACGCGTACCGTGGTCTCGATCGCCGGGGACGACGAGCCGATCACGGCGACCGTCCCGGTCGGGGCCGACGGCTCATGGTCGACGGAGGTCGTCGTCGCGGCTGGCGCGTACGAGGTGACGGCCATCGCGTCGCACCCGCTGCCCTACGAGCGGGAGGAGCGGTACATCCACTCGGCACCGGCCCGGGCGATCCCCGTCACGGTCACCCGGGCCGCCCAGGCCGTCCGCCCGACCCTCCTCACCCCCGGGGACGGCGACAGCCAGCTCGAAGGCCCGACGACGTTCACCGGCAGGGGCGAGCCCTCGACCGGCATCACGGTGCTCCTCTACGCCGAGGGCGACCGCGACTACCCCAGTGACTCCGGCATCTTCCCCCTCGCCGAGACCGTGGTCGCCATGGACGGGACGTGGAGCGTCACGGCGGAGGCGCCCATCGGCATCTGGGTGGTCCTCGTGGAGCAGGGCCAGTCGGGGATCGGGCCGGTCAGCGCGGAGCAGCCCGTCCTCACGATCGTGCCGCCGGCTCCGGTGATCACGCGGCCGACGACCGACGCACGGGTCGAGGGGGAGGTCCAGCTCGCCGGGATCGGGACCGCCGGTTCGGCGGTCCTCCTCACGCTCACCCGTGGGACGGCCACCCGGGAGCTGACCGCCGACGTGCGCGCGGACGGCACCTGGTCCGTAGCTGCGGACATCCCCTCGGGGCGCTGGACCGTCTCCGCCGTGGGCTCGCACCTCCTGCCGTACGAGCGCAGCGAGCGGTACCTCCGCTCCGCCGCGTCCCCGACCGTCGCGTTCCAGGTGAGCGGCGGGACCGTCGTCACCGCGGCGCACCGCACCGCGCTGCCGACGACCGGCGCCGACCCGCTGCCGCTCCTCGCGCTCACGGGATCCCTCCTCGCGGCGGGGATCGCACTCCTCGTGCTCCCCGCGATCCGTCGCCGCGGTCGGGGTCCCGGCTCCGCATGGGTCAGGTGAGCGCCCCGCTCGGGTGACCGGACACGACGCGGCCCCCCCCCCCCCCGGCCAGGGG
>NZ_JBWKXC010000005.1:0-74096 GCF_059422605.1 Clavibacter sp. GW821-FHT01D01 | reverse complement strand
CCCCCTCCCCTTGGAGCGGGGGGCCGCGTCGTGCGTGCGGGGAGGGGTCCGGCTACTTCGCCTTCTTCTCCGTGTCGCCGGAGAGCGCGGCGATGAACGCCTCCTGGGGGACCTCGACGCGGCCGACCATCTTCATGCGCTTCTTGCCCTCCTTCTGCTTCTCGAGGAGCTTGCGCTTGCGGGTGATGTCGCCGCCGTAGCACTTGGCGAGCACGTCCTTCCGCATGGCGCGGATGGACTCGCGGGCGATGATCCGCGCGCCGATGGCCGCCTGGATCGGCACCTCGAACTGCTGGCGCGGGATGAGCTCGCGGAGGCGCCCGGTCATGAGGACGCCGTAGGCGTACGCCTTGTCGCGGTGCACGATCGCGCTGAACGCGTCGACCTGCTCGCCCTGCAGGAGGATGTCGACCTTCACGAGGTCGGAGTCCTGCGAACCGGCGGGCTCGTAGTCGAGCGACGCGTAGCCGGCCGTCTTGCTCTTCAGGTTGTCGAAGAAGTCGAACACGATCTCGCCGAGCGGCATCGTGTAGCGGATCTCCACCCGGTCCTCGCCGAGGTACTCCATGCCGAGCAGGATGCCGCGGCGCGACTGGCACAGCTCCATGATCGTGCCGACGTAGTCCTTCGGCGCGAGGATCGCGGCCTTGACGACGGGCTCGGAGACGCTGACGATCTTGCCGCCCGGGAACTCGCTCGGGTTGGTGACCGTGACCGTCCGCTTGTCCTCGCTGGTGACCTCGTAGATGACCGAGGGCGCCGTCGTGATGAGGTCGAGCCCGAACTCGCGGGAGAGGCGCTCGGTGATGATCTCGAGGTGCAGGAGGCCGAGGAACCCGCACCGGAAGCCGAAGCCGAGCGCGACCGAGGTCTCGGGCTCGTACACGAGCGCGGCGTCGGAGAGCTTCAGCTTGTCGAGCGCGTCGCGGAGGTCGGGGTAGTCGGACCCGTCGATCGGGTAGAGCCCGGAGAAGACCATGGGCAGCGGCTCGGTGTAGCCGGGCAGGGCCTCGGTCGCGGGGCGGGCGGCGGTCGTGACGGTGTCGCCGACCTTCGACTGGCGCACGTCCTTCACGCCCGTGATCAGGTAGCCGACCTCGCCGACCCCGAGGCCGTCGGACGGCGTGGGCTCCGGCGAGCTGACGCCGATCTCCAGGATCTCGTGGGTGGCGCGCGTGGACATCATCGAGATCTTCTCGCGCGGGCTGAGCTTGCCGTCGATCATGCGGACGTAGGTGACCACGCCGCGGTACGCGTCGTAGACCGAGTCGAAGATCATGGCGCGGGCGGCGCCGTCGGGGTCGCCGACGGGTGCGGGGATGGTGCGGGAGACGCGGTCGAGGAGGTCCTCGACGCCGGCGCCCGTCTTGCCCGACACGCGGAGGACGTCGGCCGGGTCGCCGCCGATGAGGGACGCGAGCTCGGCCGCGTACTTGTCGGGGTCGGCCGCGGGGAGGTCGATCTTGTTGAGCACGGGGATGATCGTCAGGTCGTTCTCGAGCGCCAGGTAGAGGTTCGCGAGGGTCTGCGCCTCGATGCCCTGCGCGGCGTCGACCAGGAGGATGGCGCCCTCGCACGCGGCGAGCGACCGGGAGACCTCGTAGGAGAAGTCGACGTGGCCCGGGGTGTCGATCATGTTCAGCGCGTACGTCTGCCCGTCGAGCTCCCACGGCATGCGCACGGCCTGGCTCTTGATGGTGATGCCGCGCTCGCGCTCGATGTCCATGCGGTCGAGGTACTGGGCGCGCATGGAGCGGGAGTCGACGACGCCCGTCATCTGCAGCATGCGGTCGGCCAGCGTCGACTTGCCGTGGTCGATGTGGGCGATGATGCAGAAGTTGCGGATGGACGCGGGGTCGGTCGCGGCGGGCCGGAGGGCCTTCGTAGCTAGGGGGCTCACGCGTTCCTTACGGGTCGAGCGGGTGGAGCGGAACCACGATCATCCCACGGCGCACGCGGCCGGGCCGCCCGGACGGTGCGGCGGCGCCCGGCGGGTCGACGGACGATGCCCGCGGACCCGCCGGCGGCTCAGCGGCGCACGATGTCGGCGACGGCCTCGTCGAGGTTCGGCCAGCGGAACCGGTAGCCCGCGGCCGTGAGCGCCTCCGGCACGACCCAGCGGCTCTTGAGCACCAGCTCCGGCTCGGTGCGGAACAGCCACATGCCCACCTCCAGCATCCACCGGTTGGCGGCGAGGCCCACCGGCATGCGGACGGCGCCGCGGAGCACGCGCATCAGCCGCCGGTTGGTGACGGGCTCGGGGCTCGACGCGTTGACCGGGCCCTCGAGCGACGGCGTGTCGCGGACGAAGCGGATGATGCCGACCAGGTCGTCGATGTGCAGCCAGCTGAAGACCTGCCGCCCGTGGGTGGGCTGGTAGCGGTGATGGGCTCCCGCGCGGATGCGGGACGGGCGCCCGGGGAACCGCCCGTCGAGCTGCGGGCCGCCGAGGCCGAAGCGGGCGAGGCCGAGGAGCGGCTGGAGGGCGCCGTCGCGGCCGAGCACGATCGCGATGCGCAGCGCCACGCGGCGGGTCGCGGGCAGGTCCGGCGCGAACAGGGCCCGCTCCCAGGCGCGCCCCACCGACGGCGAGAAGTCGTCGCCGAGCTCCCCCGTCGACTCCGTCTGCGGGTGGTCGGTCGCGTGCCGGTAGACCGTCGCGGTCGAGGCGTTGATCCAGACCGGCACGGGCCGCGCGCTGTCGGCCACGGCGCGCGCGAGCTCCGCCGTGGTCTCGACGCGGGAGCGCAGGATCTCGCGGCGGTTCGCGACGCCGTAGCGGCAGTTCACGCTCTTGCCGGCGAGGTTGACGAGGAGGTCGGCGCCGTCGACGAGGCGGCGGATCCCCTCGGCGTCGCCCCAGCGCGCGTCCGCGCCCGAGCGCCCGACCGTGCGGACGCGATACCCCTCGGCCTCGAGCTCGCGGACGAGCACCTGGCCGATGAACCCCGAGGCGCCCGTGACGACCGCCGTGCGCCGGAGCGCGCCGTCGTCGCTCATGCGCCGAAGCGCGTGCGGCGCTCGACCGTGGTGCCCGTGCCGTCGGCCCACGTGTAGACCGTGTCGCCGCCGATGATGACGTGCTCCGCGCGCGACTGCACGTCGAGCGGGTCGCCGGACCAGATGACGACGTCGGCGTCGAGGCCGGGGGTCAGCGCGCCGACGCGGTGGTCGAGCCGGAGGATCGCGGCGGGGTTCGCGGTGATCGCGCGGATCGCGATGTCCGCGGGCAGGCCGTCCTTCACGGCGAAGGAGGCCTGGTGCACCAGGAAGTCGATCGGCACGACGGGCGCGTCGGTGGTGATGGCGACGAGGACGCCCGCGCGGTGCAGGGCGGCGAGGTTCGCGACGGCGCGGTCGCGCAGCTCCACCTTGGAGCGCGAGGTGATCATCGGGCCGAAGATCACGGGGATGCCGCGCTCCGCGAGCACGTCCGCGATCTTGTCGCCCTCGGTGCCGTGGTTGACCACGAGGCGGTAGCCGAACTCGTCGGCCAGGCGGATGGCGGTCGCGATGTCGTCGTGGCGGTGCGTGTGCTGGTCCCAGGCGAGCTCGCCGTCGAGGACGCGCACGAGCGTCTCCTTGCCGAGGTCGCGGGAGAAGGGCTTGCCCTCCGCGGCGGCGTGGTCGCGGGCGGCCCGGTAGTCCTCCGCGTCGCGGAAGGCGCGGCGGATGACCATGGCGACGCCGAGGCGCGTGCTCGGCGTCCTGCCCTTCTCGCCGTAGACGCGCTTCGGGTTCTCGCCCAGGGCGCTCTTGACGCTGACCGAGTCGCTCACGAGCTGCTCGTCGATCGTGCGGCCGCCCCACGACTTGATGGCCACCGACTGGCCGCCGATCGGGTTGCCGGACCCGGGCTTCACGACGATGGTCGTGACGCCGCCCTTGAGCGCGTCGCGGAAGCCCTCGTCGTCGATGTCGATGGCGTCGATGGCGCGCACCGACGACATGTCGGGGTCGGTCATCTCGTTGGTGTCGTTGCCCGCGGGGCCGTTGGCCTCCTCGTGGATGCCGACGTGCCCGTGCGCCTCGACGAAGCCGGGGAGGACCCAGCGTCCGGTCGCGTCGATGACGGTCGCGCCGTCCGGCACGTCGAGGTCGCGGCCGACCGCGGCGACGAGCCCGTCGCGGAGGAGGACGGTGCCGCCGGGGATCGGCGCGCCGTCCACGGGGACGACGTGCCCGCCGACGATGGCGGTGACGGAGGAGGCGGAGGCGCGGACGGGGGCGGGGTGATCTGCGGAGAGGGCCATGCTCCGAGCCTAGGACGAGGGCGGCGCGCTACGGCGCGGACGGGACCGGCTGCGCGGCCGCGGGGTCGCCGGGCGCGGGGAGGCGGCGCAGGCCCTCGAGCAGCACCTCGCGGTCGGCGGCGAGGCAGACGCGGATCCAGCCCTCGCCGGACCGCCCGAACGCGCTGCCCGGCGCGACGGCGACGCGGTCGCGCAGCAGGAGCCGCTCCGCCCACCCCGCCACGTCCCCGTCGGAGTCGTGGCCCATGTCGATCCAGAGGTAGAAGGCGCCGGTCGGCCGCAGGTGCCGGATCCCCCGCGCCTCCAGGAGCGCGGTCGCCGCGTCGAGGTTCTCGCGGTAGTGCGCGAGAGCCTCCGCGACGTGGGACTGGTCGCCCGTGACGGCCGCGACCGCCGCCCACTGGGCCGGGGCGCTGACGCAGCTGATGGTCGCCTCCTGCACCGTCCGCATCACCCGCGTCATGCCCGTCGGCACCACCAGGTAGCCCACGCGGACGCCCGTCATGGCGTACGTCTTCGAGAGCGAGAACGCCGTGAGCACGCGCTGCTCCCCCGGCTCCTGCAGGCTCGCGACGCTCACGTGCTCCGCGTCGTGCACGAAGAGCTCGTAGACCTCGTCGCTGATCACCCAGAGGTCGTGCCGTCGGGCGAACGCGAGCAGCTCGCGGAGCGTCTCCCGGGGGAAGACGGCGCCGAGCGGGTTGGACGGCGAGTTGACCACCAGCACCCGGGTGCGGTCGGTGACCAGCCGCTCGAGCCCGGCGATGTCGGGCAGGAACCCGCGCTCCGGGAGCAGCGGGTAGGCGACGGGCTCCGCCTGCAGCATGCGCGCGCCCATGGAGAAGGTCGTGTACCCCGGGTCCGGCACGAGCACCTCGTCGCCGGCGCCGAGCGTCAGCGTCATCGCCTGGTACAGGGCCTGCGTCGCGCCGACCGTGACCCACACCTGCTCCGTCTGCACGTCGAGCCCGTTGGCGCGGCGCAGCTTCTCGACCAGCGCCGCCCGCAGCTCGGGGATGCCGGCGTTCGCCGTGTAGTCGGTGCGGTCCTCGGCCCAGGCCCGGCGGGCCGCCTCGCGGATGTGCGGCGCGACCGGCACGTCGGGCTCGCCGACGCCCAGCGCGATGACGTCGTCGACCTCGAACGACAACTCGAGGATGCGGCGGATGCCCGACTCGGGCACGGCGGGGATGTGGGACGCGAGACGAGGCACGGGTCGAGGGTAGGCCCGCGGGTCGGCGGTCGGCACGTCGGGGAGCCGCGGCCCCCGTCGGGCGCGCCGCGGCGCCTCGGTAGGCTCGCGGCATGGGCATCCCCGACTTCATCGTCTCCCTCCGCGAGCGGATCGGCACGGCGCCCCTCTGGCTGTCGGGCGTCACCGCGGTGATCCTCGACGGGCCGCGCGTGCTCCTCGTCCGCCGCGGCGACACCGGCGCGTGGGCGCCCGTCTCGGGGATCCTGGAGCCCGGCGAGGAGCCCGCCGTCAGCGCATGGCGCGAGGCTGAGGAGGAGACCGGCGTGGACGTGGCGGTCGAGCGGCTGGTGTCGGTGCGGACGACCGGGGAGATCACCTACCCCAACGGCGACCGCGCGAGCTACCTCGACCTCACCTTCCGCTGCCGGTACCTGTCCGGCGAGGCGCGCGTCAACGACGACGAGTCGTCCGACGTCGCCTGGTGGCCGGTGGAAGCCCTGCCGGACATGCCCGCCGACTACCGGCAGCGGATCCGGGACGCCCTCGACGACGAGCCGGAGACGCGCATCGTGCGGCCCGGCGACGCGCCGCCGCCCCCGGTCCGCGACGCGCGGGGCACCGCGGCCTGAATTCCCGGCCGGGACCTGGTATCGTCGCCTGTTGGCTTGCGTGTGATCCTCCCCGATCACGCGGTATCGCCGCAGGCGCCCTCTCTCGCTGAGCGGCAACTCACACGACGAAAACTCGAACGGAAGACATAACACGTGGCAAACATCAAGTCGCAGATCAAGCGCATCGGCACCAACAAGAAGGCCCAGGAGCGCAACAAGGCGGTCAAGAGCGAGCTGAAGACGGCCATCCGCTCCGTCAAGACGGCCATCACCGCCGGCGACAAGGATGCGGCCGTCAAGGCCGTCAGCCTCGCGGGCAAGAAGCTCGACAAGGCCGCCAGCAAGGGCGTCATCCACAAGAACCAGGCCGCGAACCGCAAGGGCGCGATCGCCAAGCAGGTCGCCAAGATCGGCTGATCTCCCCTGGACGCGACGAAGGGCCCCGCGCATCGCGCGGGGCCCTTCGTTGCGTACCCGTCACCTGGGACGGCCGAGGTGGCGGGTCAGTCGCGGCCGCGCGACGCCACGGTGCGGACCATGCGCTCCAGCGAGTAGACGGCGTCGCGGCCGCCGCCCTTGACCTGCGCGTCCGCCTCGGCGAGGGCCTCGATGGAGCGCCCGAGCCCCGCGTCGTCCCAGAGCTGCAGGTCGCGCCGGGCCCGGTCCACCTGCCACGGCGCCATGCCGAGCTTCGAGGCCAGCTGCCCCGAGGCGCCGGAGACCCCCGACACCTTCGCCATCGTGCGGATCTTCATGGCGAACGCCGCGATGAGCGGCACCGGGTCGGCTCCCGAGGCGAGCGCGTGGCGCAGCAGCACCAGGGCCTCGCCGCTGCGGCCGGCGATCGCGGAGTCCGCCACGGCGAACGCGTTGATCTCCACGCGGCCGCCGTAGTACTGGTCGACGGTCACCTCGGTGATCTCGTGCGCGGTGTCGGAGATGAGCTGCTGGCAGGCGGACGCGAGCTCGCTCACGTCGTCCTGGAAGGCCGCCACCAGCTGCCGCACGGCACCCGGAGTGATGGAGCGCTTGGCGGCGCGGAACTCGGCGACCGCGAAGTCGTGCTTCTCGCTGTCCTTCTTCAGCTCGGCGCACACGATCTCGATGCCGCCGCCCGTGCCCGACCGGACCGCGTCGAGCAGCTTCTTGCCCCGCACGCCCCCGGCATGCCGGAGGACGACGTACGTGTCGTCGGCCGGGGAGTCCAGGTACGCGACCGCGTCGAGCAGGAACTGGTCGGAGCACTTCTCCACGTTGACCACGCGGATCATGCGCGGCTCCGCGAACAGGGACGGGCTCGCGAGGGTGATGAGCTCGCCGGGCGCGTAGGAGTCGGCCTCGATGTCGGAGACCTCGATGCTCGGGTCCTCCGCGGTGAGGATGTCGCGGAGCCGACGGATGGCCCGGTCCGCCAGGAGCGCCTCCGTGCCGGACACGAGGACGATCGGCGCCGGCCGCACCGCGTCCCAGGAGAGCTGCGGGATGGCCGCGGACGGCTTGACCGCCGTGCTGCGGGAGGTCCTGGTGGCCATGCGGGTCCGTCCGGGTCGGGGTGGGTCGTCCTGCGCGACGTATGGCGGGCGTGCACCCGCGATGCGGGGCGGCCCGCGGTCGGGCGGATCCAGGTTAGCCGTCGCGGGGGACATCGCCCGGCCTCGGGACGGGGCCCGGCATGGGGACGGCGCCCCCGCGCCCGAGTGCCGCGGCCGCGATCGCCAGGGCGCTCGCCACCACGAGGGCGACGACGCCCGCGGGCCCCGTCGGCCACGGGACGCGGCCCCCGGGCAGCCCGGACAGGACGGCGGCGACCGCGGCGATCCACGCCGCGGGAAGCCACGCGAGCCGCAGCAGGAGTCCGCCCGCCGCGGGCCAGACCGGGAGGAGCATGCAGGCGGCGAGCCCGCCGACCGTCGCCGGAGCCGCCGCAGGTTCCGCGAGGAGGTTGGCCAGCACCCCGTGGACGGGCAGCCCGGGCTGCAGCAGGAGCAGCACCGGCTGGCAGGCGATCTGCGCCGCGATAGGGATGGCCAGCGCCTCCGCGATGCGCCGCGGCAGGCGGCGGCCCAGGCGCGCGGCGATCGGCGGGGCGAGGACCAGGAGGCCGGCCGTCGCGAGGACGCTGAGCGCGAAGCCGACGTCGCGGGCGAGCCACGGATCGGCCGTCACGAGGACGACCACCGCCAGGGCGAGGGCCGGCAGGCCGCGCGCGGGCCGACCGGAGGCGGTGGAGACGATGAGCACCGTCGCCATGACGGCGGCCCGGAGCACGCTGGGCTGCGGGGTCACGAGGATCACGAAGGCCGTGAGCGCTGCCGCCGCGGCCACCGCCCGGAGCGGTCGGCGCAGCCCCGCGGCGGCGGCCAGCGCCAGGACGAGGCCCACGACCACGGCGCAGTTCGCGCCGGACACGGCCGTCAGGTGCGTCAGCGAGCTGTCCTTCATGGTCTGCGACAGCTCGGGCGTGACCGCGGACACGTCCCCGATGGCGAGCCCCGGCAGCAGCCGCGCCCCGGGACCCGGGAGGTCGGCCGCGGCGCGGGAGAGGCCCGCCCGCAGGGCGTCGGCGGGTCCGAGGGCCCCTGCCGGAGACGAGATCGGCTCCGGCGCCCCCCGCGCGAGGAGGAGGTAGGCGGCGCGGTCGGCGGGAGCCGCGGGACGCACGGACGCGCTGACCCGCACGACGGTGCCCACGCCCGGCCGCATGCGCTCCGGGCGCGCCCCGATCCCGCCCTCCGTCGCAAAGACCACGACGGGGACCGGGACCGGCAGGGCGACCGTGTCGTCGTCCAGCGCCCCTCCCCGCTGCCGGCCGACGTGCAGGCTCGTCAGGCGTCCGACGAGGCGCACGCGTCCGGTGCCGGCACCCGGTCGCCGTGCCTCGCCCGCCATGCCGGCCGGTGGCTCGTCGAGGGCCACGTCGGCGACGACCATGCCGTCGGTGGCGACCACGGCGTCGAGCGCCGCGGGATGGCGTGACGGCTCCCGGGCCGCCGCGGCACCGAGGAGCAGCGCTGCGACGGCGGCGGACACCGCGACGGCGGCGGCGACGCGGACGGCGCGGTTCCCGCCGATGCCGCTGCCGGTCGCCCGACGCCGGGACCGTGCGGTCGGGCGACGGCGGAGCGCGACCGCGGCTCCCCCGGCCGTCACGGCGAGGACCGCCGCGGCCACGGCGGACGGACCGGATGCGCCGCGGACCCCGATGGATACTGCGGTCGCGACCCAGCCGACCGCGGCGGGGAGGGCGAGGCGCAGGTCGACCTGCGCTGCCGCGCCGCGCGCGCCCCGTGGCGCTCGTCGGGTGCCGGAGGCGCGCCGCGGATCGGCCGTCACACCCGGACCAGCGGCGTCAGCGATGCCAGGGTGCGGTCGCCGATGCCCGGGACCCGCCCGAGGTCGGCGACGCGGCCGAAGCGGCCGTGCGCGGACCGCCACGCGATGATGCGCGCCGCGAGGGACGGCCCGACCCGCGGGAGGGTCTCCAGCTGCTCCGTGGTCGCCGTGTTGAGGTCGACGGGCGCCGAGCCGGTCGCGGTGCCGCCTCCGGCGCCGGACGGTCCTGTCGCCGGGGCCGCCGCCGGGGTCTCCCCCTGCCGCGGGACCACCAGCTGCTCGCCGTCGGAGAGCACGCGCGCCAGGTTGACGCCCGCGGTGTCGGCGCCGTCGGCGAAGCCGTGCGCGGCGGCGAGGGCGTCGACGACGCGGCTGCCGGGCGCCAGCGGGAAGAGGCCGGGCGACGCGACGGCCCCGACCACGTGCACGTAGATGGGCGCGCGGGCGCTCGTGGCGGTCCCGGTGCCGCCGGTCCCGCCGTCGTCGCCTTCGACCTCCCCCGCGTCCGCCGTGGCGCCAGCCGTCGCGCCGGCGTCCCCCGGGGATGCCGACGGACTCCCGACGGCGTCCGGATCCCCCGCCGGTGCCGCCGCGCCGCCCGGGGTCCGGTCGGCCTCCCCGACCGCGGACGCCCGAGCCCCCGCGCGGGGCGTCGAGCCCGCCGCCGGGTCCTCGGCCGCGGACTGCACGAGGGTGACGAGCACGGCCGCCACGAGCGCCGCCCCGACCAGGACCACCGCGGCGCCCACGCCGACGCGGAGCCGGACGCGCGTCCGGGTCGCCGGCCCCGGTGCCGGTGCGTCCCGCGGAGCGGATGCCGCGGCCACGGGCGTGCCGTGCGGAGCGGGAAGGGCCCCGAGGCGATGGTCGGACCCGGCGTCGGCGCCCCCAGCGTCGCCGTCCCCGTCGCCCACGTCATCGTCATCGTCATCGTCGGGGGCATCCCCTCGGTCCGACTCGCCCACGGGGACCGTCCACCCGTCGGCCTGCGCGGCGGGCATCCCCTGTCCGGCAGGGTCCTCCCCGTCGGCGACGTCGCCGTCGCGCGACTCCCCTCCGTCGAGAGGTGCTCCGGGGCGGGGACGACGGGAGGGGCGCATGGCGGCACGGTAGGCGGCGCGATGCCGGGCCCTCCGTGGACGACACGGTCTGGGGAGCGCGTCCATCGAACGCACCTGGGATGGGGCGAGGGCGGCCCGCGTGCGGACCGCCCTCGTCGCCGTGCATCGCGCCGTGACGCGCGACTCCCGTCAGCCGGCGGGGGTGGTGGTGATGCTCACGATCTTCGGCGCGCGGACGATGACCTTGTCGATCGTGCGGCCGGCGGTCGACCGCTTGACGCCGGCGGTCTCGCGGGCGAGGGCCTCCAGCTCGTCGGCGCCGATGCGGGCGTCGACCTCGAGCTTGTCGCGCACCTTGCCGTCGACCTGCACGACGGCGACCACGGTATTGACGACGAGGAGGTTGCGGTCGGCCTTCCGCCAGCCGGCGAACGCGACCGAGCCCTCGTAGCCGAGGCGCTTCCACATGTCCTCCGCCGTGTACGGGGCGAACAGGCTGAGCGCGACGGCGACGACCTCGGTGGCCTCGCGCACCGCGGCGTCGCCGCCGCCCGGGCCCTGGTCGATGGTCTTGCGGATCGCGTTGACGAGCTCCATGGTGCGGGCGATGACGACGTTGAACTTGAACGCCTCGAGCATGCCCGGCGCCTCGGCGAGGAAGCGGTGCGTGACGCGGCGGAGCGCCTCGTCGCCCGTCTTCCACTCGACCTCGGGCGCGCTCGTGATGTCGCCCGTGAGCCGCCAGGCGCGGGCCAGGAACTTGGCCGAGCCGGACGGGGAGACGTCCTCCCAGTCGATGTCGTCCTCCGGCGGTCCGGCGAAGGCCATGGTGAGGCGGATGGCGTCGACGCCGTGGCGGTCGATCTCGGAGCCGAGGTCGACGCCGCCCTTGCTCTTCGACATCTTGCTGCCGCCGGACAGGACCATGCCCTGGTTGAGCAGTGCGCTGAACGGCTCCGTGAACGTGACGTAGCCGAGGTCGAAGAGCACCTTCGTGATGAAGCGCGAGTACAGCAGGTGCAGGATCGCGTGCTCCACGCCGCCGACGTACTGGTCGACGGGCGCCCAGCGGTCGGCGTCGGCCGGGTCGAACGCCTTCGTGGCGTCGTTCGGGGACAGGAAGCGCAGCCAGTACCAGGAGCTGTCCATGAACGTGTCCATGGTGTCGGGATCGCGCGTGGCCGGGCTGCC
Organism: Clavibacter sp. GW821-FHT01D01; assembly: GCF_059422605.1. Classification (NCBI taxonomy): domain Bacteria; kingdom Bacillati; phylum Actinomycetota; class Actinomycetes; order Micrococcales; family Microbacteriaceae; genus Clavibacter; species Clavibacter sp. GW821-FHT01D01. The sequence continues at coordinate 62,452 of NZ_JBWKXC010000005.1, read as the reverse complement.
GTCGACCGGGCTCGGGACGTTCGCCCACGCGGTGGCCGCGGCCAGCGGGGACTTGCCCTTGGGCGTGAGGTCGAGGCCCTCGGTGTCGGGGAGGCGCACCGGCAGCTGGTCCTCGGGGACGCGGATCTCGGTGCCCTCCGCGTCGTAGACGATGGGGATGGGCGTGCCCCAGAAGCGCTGCCGCGAGATGAGCCAGTCGCGCAGGCGGTAGTTCTTCGCGGCGCGGCCGCGGCCCTCCGCCTCGAGCTGCTCGATGACGCGCTTGATGGCCGGCTGCTTGCTGAGGCCGTCGAGGGACCCGGAGTTGATGAGACGCCCCTCGCCGGGGAGCGCCACGCCCGTGCGGCCGGGCAGGACCTCCTCGAGGTCGGGCAGCTCGCCGTCCTCCGGGATGATGCGGATGGCGCCGGTGACGGGCTGCGTGGTGTCGACGACGACGCGTACCGGGAGGTCGAAGGCGCGCGCGAAGTCGAGGTCGCGCTGGTCGTGCGCGGGGACGGCCATGACGGCGCCCGTGCCGTAGTCCGCGAGCACGTAGTCGGCGGCCCACACGGGGATCCGCTCGCCGTTGACGGGGTTGACGGCCGTGCGTCCGAGCGGGATGCCGGTCTTCGGGCGGTCGGTCGTGGAGCGCTCGATCTCGTTGAGGCGCTGCGTGCGCTCGAGGTAGCCGCGGAAGGACTCCCGCACCTCCTCCGACGCGCCCTCCACCAGCTCGGCGGCCAGGTCGCTGTCGGGTGCGACGACCATGAAGGTCGCCCCGTGGAGGGTGTCGGGGCGGGTGGTGAACACCGTGACGGGCTCGTCGCGGCCCTCGATGACGAAGTCGACCTCCGCGCCCACGGAGCGGCCGATCCAGTTGCGCTGCATGTTGAGCACCTTCGAGGGCCACGTGCCCTCGAGCTGGTTGAGGTCGTCGATGAGGCGGTCGGCGTAGTCGGTGATGCGCAGGTACCACTGCGTCAGCTTCTTCTTGACGACGACGGCGCCCGAGCGGTCGGAGGTGCCGTCCGCGAGGACCTGCTCGTTGGCGAGGACCGTCTGGTCCACCGGGTCCCAGTTGACCCAGCTGTCCTTCCGGTAGGCGAGGCCCTTCTCGTGCATCTTGAGGAACAGCCACTGGTTCCACGTGTAGTACTCGGGGTCGCTCGTGTGGAGCTCGCGCTCCCAGTCGAAGGACAGGCCGTAGCGCTTCATGGAGCGCTTCTGCTGGTCGATGTTCGCGTACGTCCACTCGCGCGGGTCGACTCCGCGCTTGATGGCGGCGTTCTCGGCCGGGAGGCCGAACGAGTCCCAGCCGATGGGGTGCAGGACGTTGAACCCCTGCTGGCGCCAGTAGCGCGCGACGGCGTCGCCGAGCGCGAACGCCTCCGCGTGGCCCATGTGCAGGTCGCCCGAGGGGTACGGGAACATGTCGAGGATGTACTTGCGGGGGCGGCTGTCGCTCGCGTCGGGCGTGCGGAACGGCTGCTCGCGCTCCCAGACCTCGGACCACTCGGCCTCGATGGCGCGGAAGTCGTAGGTGTCGCCGGGGGTGTCGGGTGTCTCGTGTGCCAAGGGCGCTCTCGATTCGATGCGGGGGTCGCGGCCGTCAAGGCCTCGACAAGACTAGTGAACGCGCCGGGCCGCGCCCGAACCCGTCGCGGGGCGCCGGGTCAGGCGCGACCGGTCCCCTCCCGGGGCACGCGGCCTGCGCGCGCGGCGGCGATGAGCGGGGCCGCCTTGACGCGCACCTCCGCCAGCTCCTCCTCCGGGACCGAGAGCGCGGTGATGCCGCCGCCCGCGCCGATCGTGGCGCGGCCGTCGGTCACCACGACCGAGCGGATCACCATGGCGAGGTCCGCCCGCCCGTCCTCGCCGAACCACCCGAAGGCGCCGGCGTAGACCCCGCGCGATCCGCCCTCGAGGGCGGCCAGGATGCCCACGGCGGCGGACTTCGGGGCACCCGTCATGGATCCGGCAGGGAACAGGGCCCGCACGGCGTCGACCGCGGTGGTGCCGGGCGCGAGCTCGCCCTCGACGCGGCTCACGAGCTGGTGCACCTGCGCGTACGCCTCGACGGCGAACAGGCTCGTGACCCGCACGGAGCCCAGGACGCAGACGCGGCTGAGGTCGTTGCGCATGAGGTCGACGATCATGACGTTCTCGGCGCGCTCCTTCTCGCTCGCGAGGAGCTCGGCCCGTGCCCGCTCGTCGGCGGCCGGGTCGGCGTGGCGGGGGCGCGTGCCCTTGATGGGCAGGGTGCGCAGGGTGCCGCCGCCGTCGACCTCGACGAACCGCTCGGGCGAGGCGCTGACGAGCGCGGTGCCGCCGATGCGGAGGAACGCGCCGTGGTGGGTGGGGCTCAGGGCGCGGAGCGCCAGGTGGACGCGCACCGGGTCGACCGTGCCGGGGAGCGTCGCGCTGTTCGTGAGGCACAGCTGGTAGGCGTCGCCGCGGCGGATGGACGCCTGGCAGGAGCGGATGAGGCGGAGGTAGGCCGCGTCGTCGTGCCGCCATGCGGGCAGCGCGTCGAGGTCGTGGTGGTCGCCGGCGTCGCGCGGCGCAGGCGCGCCCCTGGCGGGGTCGACGGGGTGCGACGCCGCGGGGGTGGCCGGAGCCGCGGCGTCCGCGACCCGGTCGAGCTCCGCCGCGACGGCAACCAGCCACGCATCCCCTTCGCGCGCCACGGCCCAGACCCCGCGCGTCGCGTGGTCGAAGGCGAGGAGGCGCTCTACGCGCATCACGGCCGCCGGGAGGGGCCCGGGTGCATCGGACGGAGCCCGCGCGGCGTGCGGGGCGTGGTGCAGGGGGACGGTCTCGGGCCACGCGTCGTGGGGGATCCAGCCGAGGACGCCGAGCCGGAACGCGAGACCGTCCGGGAGGCCGGGGCCACCGGCGCCCGCGCCCGCGTCGCCGGCCGCGGGGAGCATCGCCGCGAGCCCGGGGAACACGCCGGCGGGCCACTCCGTCACGGTCCCCGCGGACGCGGCCAGGTAGCTCCATCCCTCCCCCGCCGAGTCGTCGAGCCAGGCCACGTCGCCCGCCTCCTCGTCGGCGTACAGGGCCAGGAACACGTCCCGGGGCTCGTGCCAGGCAGCCAGGCGCCGCCCGGCCACGGGCCGCGCCGCCCGCGCGCGGGGCTCCTGCATGCTCGGCCTCCCGGTGTCGTGGGCGCACCCGGCGGCCGCCTAGCCTCAAGGGTATGAGTTCCGAGACGATCCTCCGGTGGACGCCCGCGGGCTGGGCGCCGGAGGCCGCGGACGCCGGCGGTGCAGGAGCGGAGGCCGTGCGCCCGCCGGGCCACCGCGTGCTCGCCGCCGACTCGTTCCTGGTCGACGCCGGGCGCGTGCTCGCCCTCGACGTGCACCGGCAGCGGTTCCTCGCAGCGCTCCGCCTGCAGTCGGCGGCCGTGCCGGATCCCGCCGCGTTCCTCGACGCCGCGGTCGCCGCCCTCCCCCGCGAGGGAGCCTGGTTCCCGCGCGTGGAGGCCCTGCGGGGCCCGGGCGGCGACGTGGCCCGCCTCCTCGTCCGTCCCGCGCCGGAGCGCACCGCCTCCGTCGTGCTCCGCGACCACGACGGTCCGGACCCCCGCACCATGCCGCGGGTCAAGGGCCCCGACCTGCATGCGCTCGGCGCCCTCCGCAGCCGCGCCGCGCGCCACGGCGCCGGGGAGGCCGTGATCCTCGCCGCCGACGGCACGGTGGTCGAGGGCGCGTACAGCGCGATCCTCTGGTGGCACGGCGACGCCCTCGCGGTCGTCGAGGGCGACGTCCCGCGGATCCCGAGCGTCACCGAGCGCAGCATCGTCGCCCTGGCGACCGCGCTCGGGGTGGACGTGCTCCACGACCGCGTGCGGCCCGCCGACCTCGACGGCCGCGAGGTGTGGGCCGTCAGCGCGCTGCACGGGATCCGGCTGGTGCGCGGCTGGATCGACGGCCCGGCGACCGCGGCGGAGCCCGGCCGGGTGCGCGCCTGGCGCACCCGGCTCGCGGCCCTGCGCCGCGAGCTGCCGGCGGGCTGACCCGGGCGCGGATCCGTCAGGACGCCGCGGACCGGCCCGCGCCGGCCTCGCCGGCCTCGCCGGCGCCCATGTGCACGGTGCGGTCGACGAGGTCCGCGGGCACCTCCGTGTGGGTGAGCAGCAGGACGCCCCGGCCCCGGTCGCGCGCCGCGGCGAGCACGTCCCGCAGCACGGCCCGGGCCCGTTCGGCGTCGACCCCCGCCGTGGGCTCGTCGAGCACGAGCACCGGGAAGTCGGCGAGGAGCGCGCGCGCCAGGGCGATGCGCTGCGCCTGGCCCCCGGACACGAGGCCGCCGCGGTCGCCGACGCGCGCGTCCAGGCCGCCGCGCTCCGCGGTCCACCCCGCGAGGCCGACCCGGTCGAGCACGGCGACGAGCTCGGCGTCGTCGGCGTCCTCGCGGGCGAAGAGCAGGTTCTGCCGGATGCTCGCGTCGAACAGGTGCGGCGCCTGCTCGCAGAGGCCGACGACGCGGCGGACGGCCGACGGGGGCATCGAGCGCGCGTCCCGCCCGTCGAGGACGTACGTGCCGCCGGATTCGAGGAAGCGGACGAGCGCCGCGGCGAGCGAGGACTTGCCCGATCCGCTCGGTCCGCGCACCACGACGGTCTCCCCCGGCCGCACGACGAGCGACACCGGGGCGAGGGCATCCACCGCGGCGCCCGGCCAGCGCGTCACGAGGTCGCGGATCTCGAGCGTCGCCCCGACGCGTCCGCCGGACCGCCCGTCGGCCGACCGCTCGCCCGACCCTCCGGCCGGCGCGTCGTCGGCGGGAGCCGGTGCGGTCGGCCCCACGGAGTCGGCGACAGCGCCCTCATCGGCGTCCGCGCCCACGGGCTCCCGCGGGATCTCGGCCGGGATCGTCGCAGGCACCACGCCGGCCACGCGCTCCGCGCTCGTGCGCACGCGCCGCCAGGCCTGGACGGCGAGCGGCACGGACGTCGCCGTCTCGACGAGCGCGAGCGGCACCAGCGCGGCGAGGGCGAGCCATGCCGGGTCGAGGGCCCCGGATGCGAGGCCGGGGACGCCCTGCAGGACGGTCCACGCGGCGACCGCGCCGGTGCCGGCGAGCACGATGCCCGTGGTCGCGCCGGCGGCGGCCGCGCTGCGGAGGACGGCCCGGCGGAGGTCGCCCGCGGCCCGGTCGACCTCGGCGAGCCGGGCGTCCACGGCGCCGTACGCGGTCAGCACGTCGAGGCTGCCGACGAGGTCGAGCACGAGGTCCTGCAGCCGCGCCTCGAGCGGCGCGATCCGCGCCTCGGCGCGGCCGGCGAGCGCGGACGTCGCCCCGACCCCGACGACGAGGGAGGCGGCGAGCACGACGAGCAGCGCGATCCCGGCCGGCGGCAGGACCGCCCACACGACGGCGACGCTCGCGACCTGCACGAGCACGGACACGGCCAGCGGCTGCACGACGCGGAGCGGCAGGTCCTGGAGCCGGTCGACGTCGCCGACGAGCCGGGCCAGGAGGTCGCCCCGCCGGGTGTCGCGGAGGCCGGTGGGGGCGAAGGGCAGGATCCGCTCGAAGACGCCCACGCGCAGCGTCGCCAGGGCGCGGAAGGCCGCATCGTGGCTGGTGAGGCGCTCCAGGTACCGGAACGCGGCGCGTCCGAGGGCGAACGCGCGGACACCCACGATGGCCATGCCGAGGAAGAGGATGGGCGGCTGCTCGGACGCGCGCGTGATGAGCCAGGCGGAGGTCGCGAGCAGGGCCACGGCCCCGGCCGCGCCCGCGAGGCCCGCGAGCAGGCCGGGCAGCGCGCGGCGCGCGGGCGGCTGCGCGAGGCGCAGGACGTCGTCGCGGTTCACGGCGCCACCTGCGCGCGCCAGGCGGGTTCCGGCGCGAGGCGCACGGGCCCGGGGTCGGCGGCATCCGCGAGGTGGCCGGGGTCTCCCGGCGTCGAGCCCTCGCCCCCGCCGGCACGCGCGGCGGATGCCGTCGGCGCGTCCTCGAGGGAGGTCGCGGCGCCCGGACTCAGCCCGGCACCCAGCCGCAGCACGGCGTCGGCCGCGCACACCAGGGCCGCGCGGTGGCTGACGACCACGACGGCGCGCCCCTGGTCGGCGAGCTCCCGGATCCCCGCGGCCAGCCGGGCCTCCGTCACCGCGTCGAGCGCCGAGCTCGGCTCGTCGAGCAGCACGAGCGGGCAGTCGAGCGCGAGGGCCCGGTGCATCGCGCGGGCGACAGCGACCCGCTGCGCCTGCCCGCCGGACAGCCCCTGCCCGCCCACCCCGAGGCGCACGGCGGGGTCGATGCCCTCGGCTGCGGCGAGCGCGAGCGCGCGGCGCACGAGCGCCTCGTCGGGATCGACCACGCCGAGCGCCACGTTCTCGCGGACCGTGCCCGCCATGAGACCCGGCCGCTGCCCCGACCACGCGATCTCCCCCGGGCGGAGGGCCCGGGGCGCGGATCCCGCGCCGACGTCCCCGCCGACCCATCCGACGGCACCCGTGGCGGGCAGCTGCCCGAGCAGCGCCCGCAGGAGCGAGGTCTTCCCGGCCCCGCTCGGTCCCGTCACGGCGGTGATGCGCCCGCGCGGGAACCGGGCCGACAGGCCGCCCAGCACGGGTGCGTCCCCGAGCGAGACGGCGAGGTCGCGGATCACGAGGGCATCCCCGCCGGGCGCGCGGGCCGTAGCGGCGTCCGTGGCCGCGTCCCGTGCGCCGCCTCCCGCCGCCGCGACGGCGCTCGTGCCCCGCCGCGCCCGCTCCTCGTCGAGGATCCCGAGGAGGTCGTCGGAGGCCGCGACCCCCTCCGCGGCGGCGTGGAACTGCGCGCCCACCTGCCGCAGCGGCAGGAACGCCTCCGGCGCGAGGAGCAGGACGAACAGGCCCACCTCGAGGTCGAGCGTCCCGCCGATGAGGCGGACGCCGACCGAGACCGCGACGAGCGCCACCGACAGCGAGGCGGCGAGCTCCAGGACGAAGCCCGAGAGGAACGAGATGCGGAGCACGCGCATCGTCTCGACGCGGTAGTCCTCGGTGACCCGCCGGATGCGGGCCGTCTGGCGCCGGGCGCGCCCGAACACGAGCAGGGTCGAGAGCCCGTCGACCACGTCGAGGAACCCGGAAGCGAGCTCCGTCAGGCGCGCCCACTGCCGCCGCTGCACCTCCTGCGTCGCCCACCCCACGAGCACCATGAAGACGGGGATGACGGGCAGGGTGGCGATCACGGTGATGCCGGTGACCGGATCCTGCACGAGGAGCACGGCGACCACGATGGGCGTGGCCAGCGCCGTGAGGAGGAGCTGCGGCACGTACCGCGAGAAGTACGGCTCGAGGGCGGCGAGGCCGGGACCCACCACGGTGGTGAGGCGCGCCCGGCTGCGGGACGCGGTCCAGGCCGGACCGAGGTCCGCGATCGCCCGCAGCGCCCGCCGCCGGAGCTCCGAGGTCACCTGCGCCGCGCCGCGGGCGCCGACCACGTCGAGCAGCCAGGCCGCCGCGCCGCGCACGACCGCGGATCCCAGCGCGAGCGCGAGGAGCGGCCCGAGCGCGCCCGCGGCGGCGCCGTCGACCGCCCGCACGACGAGCTGCGTGAGCGACCAGCAGAAGGCGACGAGCGCGAGGGTCTGCACGACGCCGACGAGCGCGCCGACCGCGAGCATGGTGCGGGCTGCGGCCGAGTAGCGCAGCAGCCGCGGGTCCAGGGGCTTCACGGCGCGCTAGTGGGCGGCCTGCGTGATCACGGCGCGCGTGATGCGCTTCCGGAACACCCAGTACGTCCACGCCTGGTACGCGAGGATCAGCGGCAGGGCGAAGCCCGCGGCCCACGTCATGATCGTGAGCGTGTACGGCGACGACGACGCGTTCTCCAGCGTCAGGCCGTTCGCGGGGTCGTTCGAGGCCGGCATCACGAACGGGTGCAGCGCCGCGAACAGGCTGGCGACGGCCAGCGCGATGGTCGCCGCCACGAGCCCGAAGGCCCACCGCTCGCGTCCTCGCGCGTTGGCGAGGTACGACGCGACGAGCGCGACGGCCGCGAGGGCCGAGACGAGCCCCGACAGCGCCGACCCGTGCGCGAGCGTCGTCCAGAGGAGGAAGGCGGCCGCGATCACGATGGTCGCCGCCCCGACCCGCATGGACAGCAGGCGGGCGCGCGCCCGGATCGGCCCGTCCGTCTTGAGCGCCGCGAACTGGAGGCCGTTGACGAGGAACAGCGACAGCGTGGTGAGCCCGCCGAGGAGCGCGTACGGGTTCAGCAGGTCGAGGGTGGACCCCGTGTAGTCGTGGTCCGCGTCCATCGGCACGCCGCGCACCACGTTGGCGAACACGACCCCCCAGAGGAACGACGGCACGACGGAGCCGACGACGATCATCAGGTCGAAGGACCCGCGCCAGCGGTCCGAGGCGCCCTGGTGCCGGTACTCGAACGAGACGCCGCGGAGGATGAGCGTGATGAGGATCGCGAGCAGCAGCAGGTAGGAGCCGCTGAACAGCGTCGCGTACCACTCGGGGAACGCCGCGAACAGCGCGGCACCCGCGACGATGAGCCACGTCTCGTTGAGGTCCCACACGGGCCCGATGGTGTTGATGAGCACGCGCCGGTCGGTGTCGTCCTTCGCGAGGAACGGCAGGCTCATGCCCACCCCGAAGTCGAAGCCGTCGAGCACGAAGTAGCCGACGAAGAGGAAGGCGATGACGCCGAACCAGAGGAGGGGGAGGTCCATGGTCAGTACACGCTCGCTTCCCGCACGAGCTCGCCCGTCTCCGGGTCGGGCGCCTGCTCCGGCTCCGGTCCCCGCTGGGCGGCCTTCAGGATGAGCCGGAGCTCCACCACCGCGAGCGAGCCGTAGACGAGGGTGAAGGCGATGAGCGAGATGAGCACTTGGACCCCGGTGACGTTCGGGGACACCGCGGACGCGGTCTGCAGCAGGCTGAACACGATCCAGGGCTGGCGGCCCATCTCGGTGAAGATCCACCCGACGGTCATGGCGAGCAGCGGCAGCGGGGCCGCCCAGATGGCGACCCGCCACATCCACGGCCGCGTGATGGCCCGGCCGCGGCGCGTGAGCCACAGGCCCGCGACCGCCACGCCGATGGCGGCCATGCCGAAGCCGATCATCCAGCGGAACGCCCAGTAGGTGACCCAGATGGTGGGCGTGTAGTCGCCGGGGCCGTAGCTCGCGACGTACTGCGCCTGCAGGTCGTTGATGCCCTCGACCGTGCCGTCGAGCGTGTGGGTCGAGAGGAACGAGAGCAGGTACGGGATGCGGATGGAGAACAGCTCGCTCGAGCCGTCCGGCGTCCCCCAGGTGAAGACGGAGAACGACGCGGCGGCGCCCGAGGACGTGTCGTAGTGCGCCTCCGCCGCGGCCATCTTCATGGGCTGCGTCTGCACCATCGCGAGGCCGAGCTGGTCGCCGGAGAGGATGGTCAGCGCGCCCGACACGACCATGAACCACATGCCGAAGCGCATCGCCGGCATCATCGTGTCGAGGTGCTGGTTGCGGGACAGGTGCCAGGCGGCGACGGAGATGATGACCGCGGCCGCGCACATGAAGCTCGCGAAGATCGTGTGCGGGAACGCGGCGAGGGCGACCTTGTTGGTGAGCAGCGCCCAGATGTCGGTGAGCTCCGCCCTTCCCCGCTCCTCGTCGATGCGGTAGCCCACCGGGTTCTGCATGAAGGCGTTCGCGGCGAGGATGAAGTACGCCGAGAGGATCGACGCGATCGACACCACCCAGATGGTCGCCAGGTGGAGGCGCTTCGGCAGCTTGTCCCAGCCGAAGATCCACAGGCCGATGAAGGAGGCCTCCAGGAAGAAGGCGAGGAGGCCCTCGAGCGCGAGCGGCGCACCGAAGACGTCGCCGACGAAGCGGCTGTACTCCGACCAGTTCATGCCGAACTGGAACTCCTGCACGATGCCGGTGACGGTGCCCATGGCGAAGTTGATGAGGAAGATCCGGCCGAGGAAGCGCGTGAGCCGCAGGTAGTGCTGCCGACCCGTGCGCACCCACGCCGTCTGGTAGATCGCGCAGACGAAGGCCATGCCGATCGTGAGCGGGACGAAGAGGAAGTGGTAGACGGTCGTCAGGCCGAACTGCCAGCGGGAGAGGACGAGCGGGTCCAGCAGCTCGTTCACCGGGGGGCCCCGCTCGCGCCGGCGCCCGGGCGGCGGCTGTCGGGATGCGGGTGTTCGACGGGGGCGGGGTGCGGTGTCATGGCGACCGGCTGCGCTTCCTGTGGAGGGCGGATCGTGCGGTTCGAGGCTCCATCGCGACGCCTCCATTCTACGACTTGTAGACGATCCGCGCGAGTGCCCGCCGACGATCCGCGGCGCTTCCCCGCCGGGTCGCGGCGCTTCCCCGCCGGGTCGCGTTGGCCGGGAGGCGGGATGCGCGACACCGGTCGTTCACCTGGTCGGGTGACGCTCGGGGCACGCACCGGATCGGCGTCGACCCGGTGCGCCCGCCACCCGCGGAGCCGCCCGCCGGCCCCGTCGCCCGCCGGCCGCCCGGATCCCCCGGACCGCCGCACCCGCACCGCGCACGTCGACCGAAGGGCCGCCGCCATGACCTCCTCCGCACCCGCCTCCCCGGCCTCCGACCTCGGCCCACGACCCGCGGGGGCCGCGCCCGCGTCCCCGTCGGGCCAGCCGGCCTCCGGCGCTCCCGCGTCCGCCTTCGTCGGCCTCCTCGCCGCCGACGGCGCTCGGCTCACCGGGCGGGTCGCCGAGGCCGCGGACCGACTCGACGCGGGGATCCCGGCGGCGCGCTTCGACGCCCGCACCGCGTCCGTCGAGGACGCCCTCGTCGTCGCCCTGGCGCTCGTGGCGGGCGGCCTCGACGTGCGCGACGCCGCGCAGCACGCCGCGGCCGGGGATCCCGCGCCCGTCATCCAGTCGCTGCACTCCCTCGCCGGCCGCGGCGGCGTGGAGCCCTACCTCCTCCGCAACGGCCTGACCGTCGAGCAGTTCCACGCCCTCCGGGACGCCGTCGTCGCCGTCGGCGGCCGCGAGCTCGACGAGTCGCACGACTGACGCGCGCCCCTCTTTCTGGGGCCATCCCCCGGTGTCCGCATTATGGGGGACCCGGGTAGGGTTCATATCGAGCGCACGGCCCTTACCCCCCCCCTTGGGCCAGGTGCTCGCAACCCGACGAGCCCGTCCGTCCACCCCCCCGGACTGGACGGCTCCCGGACCACGGCGATCTCCCCGTCCCCCCGAAGGGCCGAGGTCACCGGAGAGGCCCGGCACCCGTGGCGTTCCCGCGCCCCGTGCCGGGCCTCTCGACCGTCCGCCCCGTGCCGTCCGAGCGTGCCGGGCCTCTCGACCGTCCGCGCCTCCCGCCGTCGTCTACGCGTGCCGGGCCCCTCGACCGTCCGCGCCTCCCGCCGTCGTCTACGCGTGCCGGGCCCCTCGACGGTCTACCGCTCGTCTCAGTCGCGCTCCGCCTCCACGGCCGTCGCGTCGTCGACGAGCGGCAGGTGCAGGATCGCGAGGTCCAGCGACCGCCCGAACTTCCAGCCGATGCCGGGCAGGAGCCCCACCTGGCGGAAGCCCAGGCGCTCGTGCAGCCGGATGGATCCCGCGTTCCCCGCCTCGATGTCCGCGAAGACCGCGTGCTTGCCGGCCTGCCGCGCGTGCTCGACGACCGCCTCCACGAGCGCCCGGCCGATGCCCCGGCCGTGGAACGCGTCGCGCACGTACACCGAGTCCTCCACGGAGAACCGGTAGCCGGACATCCGCCGCCACGGCCCGTAGGTGCCGTAGCCCGCGAACTCGCCTTCGACCTCCGCGACGAGGATCGGGTCGCCCGCCTCCGTCGTCTCCCGGAACCACGACTCGCGCTCCGCGCGGTCCACCGGCTCGTCGGTCCAGAGCGCCGTGGAGCGGAGGATGGCGTCGTTGCGGATCGCGAGCAGGTCGTCGATGTCGCGGGGCTCGGCGGGGCGGATCCTCATCCCGGAAGGCTATCGGCCGCGGTCGGGCGGACCCGGCCGGTGCGGCAGGATCGACGCATGGACTGCACCATCTCCCGGGTCGACTGGGACGACGAGGACGCGACCCTCCTCCGCGCCGCCCAGCGCGTCGAGCTCGACGTCCGCTACGGCGGCGACACCGAGCCCGGCACGAAGCCGACCGCCGCCGACGTGGCCGCGTTCCTCGTGGCCCGCGACGCGACCGGCGCTCCCGTCGGCTGCGGCGGGATCCGGCTGCTCGGCGAGCGCTCCCCCGGCGTCCCGTGGGCGGAGCTGAAGCGCATGTACGTCGTGCCGTCGGCGCGCGGCACCGGGGTGGCCACCGCCCTCCTGCGCGCCCTCGAGGCGGCGGCCCGCGACCTCGGGGTGGTCGACCTGGTGCTCGAGACCGGATCCGAGCAGCCGGACGCCATGCGGTTCTACCGCCGCGAGGGCTGGGCGGAGATCCCCCGCTTCGGCGCCTACGCCGACTCCGAGGGCTCGCGCTGCTACGGGCTGACGCTCGCGTGATCCGGCGGCTGCGGCTCCTCGCCCTCTCCTCCCACCCGGGACCCACCGCCACCGTCACGGTGCTGGCGGCCGGTCTCGCCGTCGCCCTCGGCTACGGGGCGGGGCGCGTGGTCGCGGTCGCGGTCGCGGTGCTCCTCGGGCAGCTGTCCATCGGGCTCTCCAACGACTGGATCGACGCCGAGCGCGACCGCAGCGTCGCCCGCGCCGACAAGCCCGTCGCGCGCGGGGAGGTCACGGTCGGCCAGGTGCGGGCGGCGGCGCTCGGCACCGCGGCGGCGTGCCTGGTCGCGTCCGCCGCGCTCGGCCCGGCGTTCCTCCTCGCGCACGTCGTGCTCGTGGGATCCGGGTGGGCCTACAACGCGGGCCTCAAGCGCACGGCCCTCAGCGTGGTCCCGTTCCTCGTCGCCTTCGGCATCCTGCCGACGGTCGTGGCGCTGGGCGCGGAGGATCCGGTGCCGGCGGCCGCGTGGGCGGTGGCCACCGGGGCGGTGCTCGGCGTCTCCATCCACTTCACCAACGTGCTGCCCGACCTCGACGACGACGCCCGCACGGGCGTCCGCGGACTCCCGCACCGCCTCGGCCGGGTGCCCTCGGGGCTCGTCGCGTTCGGGGCGCTCGCCCTCGGCGCGGTCGTCGCGGCCGCCGGGCCGGTGATCGCGGATCCGGCGCACGCCGTCACCCCGCTCGCCGTGGCGGGTCTCGTCGTCACGCTCGGCATCGCGGCGGCGGGCGCGGTGCGCGTCGTCACCCGGCCGCCCGGCCGCCTGCTGTTCCAGCTCATCATGGCGGCGTCGCTGCTGCTCGTCGCCCAGGTCGCGGTGAACGCCACCCGCCTCACCTGACGCGCGCGGCCCTGTCCCGCCCCATGGCGTAGACGGAGGCGAGCGCCCCCGCGGCGGGCGAGGCGAGCACGGCGCGGAGCCCCGCATCGCGGACGCGCCGCGTGAGACCGCGCACCGGCCGGCCGAGCGCCGTGTTGATCTCGGACTGCACGGCCGCACGCCGCGCGCTCGCCCGGCGGTCCCGTTCCCAGGCCGCGACCCGGCGCCTGTCGAGGAGGCCGCCACGGTGCCGGACGGCGTCCACGAGGAGGGGCGCGAGGGCGTCGGCGTCGAGCCAGCCGAGGTTCATCCCCTGCCCGCCGATGGGGCTGATCTCGTGGGCGGCGTCCCCGATCAGCAGGGCGCGCCCGGAGGCCATGCGCCGCGCGAGCCGCCGACGGACGCCGAACGCGCTGACGGTCTCGAGCGTCGCCGGGTCCACCGTGTGCCCGGTGCGGTCGCGGACGATGCGGGCGAGGTCCTCCGCGGTGCCCGGAGCGCCCTGCCCGTCGCGGATCCCGACGACCCAGCGGCGCCGGAGGCCCGGCAGCGGGAACGACTCGACGACGCCGTCCGGGTGCAGCGTGACCACCGCGTCGTCCCCCGAGCCCGTGGCGTCCGGGGCGTCGCCCATGAGGAAGCGGTCCGGCAGGTCGCGCCCGTCGACCCCGATCCCGAGGAGCCCGCGCACCGGGCCGCGCGTGCCGTCCGCCCCGACGACCACGGCCGCGGACACCTCGACGGCCGCGCCGTCGCCGTCCCAGCCCGTCGCGCGGACCCGCCCGCCCGGGGCGTCGACGGGGTCGGCGTCGAGGCCCGTGAGCGTCACGCCCCGGTGGACGGCCCCCGGTGCGAGCTCGGCGAGGCGTCGGGCCAGGATCGCCTCGGTGCGCCACTGCGGCAGCGCGGCCACGTACGGATGCGCGGTGGACACCCGGTCGAACGCGACCCGCCCGAGCTCCCGGTCGCGCCCGCGGGCGATCCCGCGCCGGACGAGCACGGCCTCGGCGACCACCTCGTCGGCCACGCCCAGGCGGGCGAACGCGGCGAGCGACGGCGCGTGGATCCCGATGGCGCGCGACAGCGCCGCCGGACGCCCCCGCGCCTCCCACACGCGCACGTCGAGCCCGGCCTGCGCGAGGAGCGCCGCGAGGTGGATCCCCACGGGGCCGCCGCCCACGACCAGGACGTCGACGCGGCTCACGGGCGCGCGCGCCCGGCGGCGGGGTCGCGCACGAGCAGCACCCGGAAGGGCACGGCGCCCTCGACGCGCCACCCGGGCGGCACGCGCAGGGCGAGCTCCGCGGGGGTCCAGCTGCGGCGGATGGAGCGGAGCCCGTCGACGTGCACGAAGGACCCGCGCGCGACGAGCCGGGACGCCGGACCGTAGACCGCGTAGGCGAGACGGCCCCGCGCGATGTCGTTGTGCAGCGCCCTCGGGGCGAGGGCGGCGGAGTCGGCGAGGAGGGCGTCGAGCGCGTCGTCGTCGAGGTGGTGCAGCACGTGGTTGCTCGTCACGAGGTCGAACCGGCGGCCGTCCGCCACGAGGTCCGCGCTCGACGCCGCGACGAAGGTCACATCTGGATCCGCCGGTCGGGCGCGCGCGAACGCGGTCGCCCGGGGGTCCGGGTCGATGCCGGTGACGGTCAGCCGCAGCCCGTCGCGCCGCGCCCACCGCGCGAGCGCGAGCGGCACGTCGCCCCCGCCCGAGCCGATGTCGAGGAGCGCGGTGTCCCGCTCCGCCGACAGCGTCGGGCGGATCCGCGACCGGTACACGCCCCGCCACCCCGCCACCACGCGGTTCACCGACCCGAACCGCGCGTAGGTCCGCGCGAGGGCGTCGGGGTCGCAGTCCGGGTCGTCCATGAGCTCGGTGAGCTCCGCGTCGCGGCGGGAGAGGTCCATCAGGCGGTCCGGCGCGTCATCAGCGCCGTCTCGACCGTGAGGCCGGGGCCGAACGCCATGGCGCACACGCGGCCCGTGCCCGGTCCCTCGACGGGCGCGGCGTCGCGCTCGACGAGCCGCTCCGCCGCGACGCCCGGCACGTCGGCCGGCGGCGTGGCGTGCAGGATCCTCCGCAGCACGAACAGCACCGTGGCGCTCGACATGTTGCCGACCTCGGCGAGCGTCGACCGCGACGGCTCCAGCTGAGCGGGCGTGAGAGAGAGCCGGTCCTCGACGCGGTCGAGGATGCTCCGCCCGCCCGGGTGGATCGCCCACCGCTCGATGCCCGCCGGCGCGACGCCGGCCAGCTCGGGGACCTGGGCCCACAGCGGCTCGAGCGCGCCGGTGATGTGGTCGTCGATGATCCGCGGCACGTAGCTGGAGAGGATCATGTCGAAGCCCTGGTCGCCGATGGTCCACGCCATGTCCTCCTCGCCGACGGGCGTGAGGACGGTCTCGAACGCGTCGAGGTCGAGCACGGTGGACCCCGCCGGGGCGGTCCGCGCCGTCACGACCACGGCGGCGGCGCCGTCGCCGAACACCGACGACGCGACGATGGTGTCGGCGTCGCCCGAGGAGTGCAGGTGCAGCGAGCACAGCTCGACGCACACGACGAGGACGACGGCGTCCTCGTCGGCGGCGCAGAACTGGGAGGCCATGCGGAGCGCGGGGAAGGCGCCGTAGCAGCCCATGAACCCGAGGTGGAAGCGCTGGGTGGAGGCGCGGAGGCCGAGCCCGCGCACCACGTCGTAGTCGGGACCGGGCGCGTAGAACCCGGTGCAGGACACGGTGACCACGTGGGTGACGTCGTCAGCCTCGATGCCCGCGGCCTCGGCGACGGCACCGCGCGCCGCCTCGAGCAGCAGCGGGCGCGCCGCGCGGATGTACGCGTCGTTGCGGGCGCCGGTTCCCGGGGTCAGGATCCGGCCGCTCGCGCGGTCGTAGAAGACGGGCTCGGCCGCATCGGCGTCCGCGGGGAGGGACGAGTCGGTCGCGGCACCCTCGGCCATGCCGGGGGCCGTGCCGAGCTCCCGGATCACCGTGCGGCGCGTGGTGATTCCGGACGCCCCGAACGCCGCGGACACCAGCCGGGTGCCCAGGCGCCCGAGCTCCGGCTGGCTGCCGAAGAGGTCCCGCACGCCGTCCTGCGGGAGCACGGTCGGCGGCACCGCCGTGGCGATGGAGCGGATCGAGGCGGTCAGCGTCGGCCGCCGGACACGACGGCGGCGCCCACCGCGAGCACGACGGCGACGGCGCCCGCGCCGATCGACGCGGCGAGGGCGGGGTCCTTGCGGGTGAACTCCCGCGTGCGCCGCGAGACGTCGTCGGCGGTGGAGCGGACGCGCGCGGTGACGTCATCGCGGACGGCCCGGGCGCGGCCGGCAGCGTCGGCCTTCAGCTCGGAGGCGCGGGCGGGCACGTCGAGGGCGGTCTCGAGCTCGCGGACGGTGCGGGCGAGCTCGTCGCGTCCGGCCTGGATGTCGCGCTTCAGCTCCTCGGGGCTCCGCTTGGGGGCGGGCGGGATGTTCGCGCCCTCGCCGCGCGGCGCGGACTCGGCGACCGTCTTGTGCTTGCGCACCTCGCGGGCCACGGTGGTCACGGCGCCGAGGACGCTCACCTCGCCGGTCGGGGACTTCTTCTTCGCCATGCGCGGGCTCCTTCGTCGGTCGGACAGCGGTAGGTCCATCATGCTCCGTCCGCCCGGGCGGGCTGCGACGGCGCGAGGGGCCGGCGCTCGCGCGACGGCCCCTCGCGGGTGTCCCGGGCGTCGCCGCCCGGCCGGCTCCCCTTAGAAGAGGGCCTTGTCCTTCAGCCAGTCGGCGGCGATGGCGGCGGGCTCCGCCTTCTCGTCGCCCTGGTTGCGGCGGTTCATCTCGGTGAGGTCCTCGGTGGTCAGCGCGGCCGACACCTCGTCGAGGATCGCCGTGACGTCCGGGTTCATCTTCGCCGTGTTGACGAGCGGCACGACGTTCTGCGCCTTGATGAGGTTCTCCGGGTCCTCCAAGGTGACGAACCCGTTGTCGAGGATCGACGGGGTGGTGGAGTAGATGTTCGCGATCTGCACCTGGCCGTCGAGGAGCGCCTTGACGGTGTTGGGGCCGCCCTGGTCCTCGATGGTGACGAGGGTCGCGTCGATGCCGTAGACGTCGGTGAGGCCGGGGATGCCGTACTCGCGCTCGCCCAGGACGGCGCCGCCGCCGACGTTGATGGCGCCCTTGTCCGCGAGGTCCGCGAGGCTGGTCACGCCGTTCGTCTCGGAGTACTCCTTGGTGACGTTGTAGGAGTCCTTGTCCTCGGCGGGCGACTCGTCGAGCACCTCGAAGCCGTCGGGCAGGGCGTCGCCGAGCGCGGAGTAGACGTCGTCGCTGGACGTGGCCGTGGACTCCGCGTCGTAGGCGGAGAGCAGGTTGCCCGTGTACTCGGGGATGAGGTCGATGGACCCCTCCTCGAGCGCCTTGAGGTAGACCTCGCGCTCGCCGATCTGCAGGTTGCGGGTGACCTTCACGTCGTTGGCCTCGAGGGCCTGGGCGTAGATCTCGGCGAGGATGACGTTCTCGCCGAACGCGGCGGAGCCGACGGAGATGGTGTCGCTCGGGGCGGTCGAGGCCGCCTCGCCCGAGGTGTCGAGGGGGTCGCCGGACGCGCAGCCGGCGAGGGCCATCGCGGTGCCCAGCGCGACGGTGCCGACGAGGAGCCGGCGGGAGATGCTGTGGGACATTGCTGTGTTCCTTTCAGGAGGTGGTGCTGACCGCCGGCCTCGACGAGGTCCGGGCGGAGTCGGGGGTGCGTCCGGCGGCGGCGACGACGCCCCGCGGGATCACGAGGCGCTGCACGACGGCGAAGACGCCGTCGACGACGAGCGCGAGGGCGGTGACGAGGATCGCGCCGCTGAGCATGAGCGGGAAGTTCCGCGTCGTGAGGCCGGTGAAGATGTACGGCCCGAGGCCGCCGAGGCCGAGGTAGGCCCCGAGCGTGACGGTGCTGATGACCTGCAGGGTCGACGCCCGGAACCCGCTGATGATGAGCGGCAGCGCGAGCGGGATCTCGACGCGGCCGAGGATCTGCCACTCGGTGAGCCCCACCGCGCGCGCCGCGTCGATCGTGGCCCGGTCGACGGCGAGCACGCCGGCGTAGACGCCCGCCAGGAGCGGCGGGATGCCGAGGATCGCGAAGGTGACGATGGGCCCGGTGAGCCCGATCCCGAAGTACAGCCCGAGGAGGACGAGCACGCCGAGCGTCGGCAGGGCGCGGAGACCGCCGGACAGGCCCACCGCGACGTTCCGGCCGCGGCCGGTGTGCCCGATGTAGAGCCCCGCGGGGACGGCGACCACGGAGGCCAGCGCGATGGCGAGGAACGTGTACCAGAGGTGGTCGCGTAGCCCGAGGGCGTAGCCGCCCGTCCCGGTCCACCGGGAGGGGTCGAGGAGGAGCTGGAAGGCCTCGGCGAACTGGTTCACAGGGAGCTCCCTCGGGCCACGAGCGCGCGGCGGCGGGCGCGACGCCCGCGCGGGGTGGAGGCGACGGACGACCAGGGCATCAGGAGCCGGCCGGCCAGGAGCAGCAGCAGGTCGAACGCCAGCGCGATGAGCAGGATGCCGACCACGCCGGTGAGGATCTCCGTGTAGAACGAGCGGCGGTACCCGTTGAGGATGATCGTCCCGAGGCTCTGGATGCCGGTCAGCGCGCCGACGGTCACCATGCTCACCGTGCTGACGGAGATGACCCGGAGCCCCGCGAGGAGCACGGGCCCCGCGAGCGGCAGCTCCACGCGCCAGAAGCGGGCCCAGCCGGAGTACCCCATGGCCGTGGCGGACTGCTTGACGTCCTCGGGGACGGCCGCCAGCGCGTCCGACGTGATGCGCACGAGGAGCGCGAGGGCGTAGACGGTGAGCGCGACGACGACGTTCCGGGGGTCGATGATCGTCGTGCCGATGATGGCCGGGATGGCGATGAGCAGCGGCAGCGACGGGATCGTGTACAGGATGCCGCCGAGCGTGAGCAGCGGCCCGCGGACCGGCCGGTAGCGGTTCGCCAGCCAGCCGAACGGGAGCGAGAGCAGGAGCCCGATGAGGATGGGCGGGGCGGCCAGCGCGATGTGCGCGACGGCCAGGTCGAGCACCGTCTGGATGTTCGTGAGGACCCAGTTCACGCGGGTCCCGCACCCTGCGCCGGAGCACCGGGGGCGTGCGCGGCCCCCGCCTCGGTCGCGGCGGCTGCGGACGCCCGGGCGGTGCGCTCCGCGTCGTCGAGGACGCCGACCAGCCGGCCGTCGCGGTCGACGAGGACGCGGCCCGTGCCGGTGTCCTCGAGGTGGAGCGCGCGCTTGCCCTTGTCGGCGCCCACGAAGTCGCGCACGAAGTCGTTCGCGGGGTTCGAGAGGATCTCCTGCGGCGTGCCCTGCTGGGCGATGCGGCCGCCCTTCTCGAGGATCACGACCTGGTCGCCGAGCAGGAACGCCTCGTCGATGTCGTGCGTCACGAAGACGACGGTCTTGTCGAGCTGCGTGCGCAGTCGGATGAGCTCCTGCTGCAGGTCGTCGCGCACGAGCGGGTCGACGGCGCCGAACGGCTCGTCCATGAGGAGGATGTTCGGGTCGACCGCCAGGCCGCGGGCGACGCCCACGCGCTGCTGCTGGCCGCCGGAGAGCTGCGACGGGTAGCGGTCGGCCATCGAGCGGTCGAGGCCCACCGTGTCCATGAGCGCGAGGGCGTCCTCGCGGGCCTTCCGCTTGTCGACGCCCGTGAGGCGCGGGACGGTCGCGATGTTGTCGACGACCTTGCGGTGCGGCAGCAGGCCGGAGTTCTGCATGACGTAGCCGATGCTGCGCCGCAGCTTCACGGCGTCCTGCGTGGCGATGTCCGTGCCGTCGATCTCGATGCGGCCGGACGAGGGGTCGACCATCCGGTTGATCATGCGCATGAGGGTGGTCTTGCCGCAGCCGGAGGAGCCGACGAGGACCGTTGTGGTCTGCGAGGGGACGACGAGGCTGAAGTCCTCGATCGCGAGAGTGCCGTCCGGGTACTGCTTGCGGACGTGGTGGAACTCGATCATGGGTGGCTCATTCCTCGTAGGCACTACGAATCGACACTTGCCAGGCACACCAGGGAACCACGTCGCCCGCAGATCGTTCGTACCCGCACGATGGATGACGCCACTTCGTAACATCTGGGCCCTTCCGCGGATAGTGCGCGGGAGGGCGCCCGCGCACGGCGGCGTCGGGCGTCTCGGCCAGGATGGAGGGCATGACGCGCATCCTCGCCCGGGCCACCGACACCGCCGACCTCGTGGACCTGCTCGACGTCGACCACGCCGGCGCGGACGTCCCCGCCCCGTCCTGGCGCATCGCGCCCGGACAGCGCGTGGCGGTCGTCGTCGACACGCTCCCGCGCCGCGCGGAGGGCGACACGGAGGACCAGGTGCCCGTCCGACGCCTGGAGTCCGCGCGCCTCGGGCTCGTCCCTGCGGGATCCCCGGGCCCGGATCAGGGCCCGCCGCTCGCCGAGGTGCCCGCGGAGTCGCTCGCGTCCCGCCCGGAGCTGCTGCAGGCACTCGTGTCGCGGCGCGCGGCCGTCCCCGTCTCGGGCTACTACGAGTGGCACGAGACGGACGACGGCCTCCGCACCCCGTACCTCGTCGGGGCCGGCGACGGCGTGGTCCTGCTGGCCGCGCTGTACGAGTGGTGGCGCGACCCGGCGCGGGCCGCCGACGACCCGGCCCGCTGGGTCCTCAGCTGCGCGGTCCTCACCCGCCCGTCGGCCGGCACGGTGGAGGCTCTCGCCGAGCGCATGCCCGTCGTGCTGTCGCCCGACGTGGTCGAGGAGTGGCTCGACCCCACGGCCGAGGGGACGCCCGACCTGCTGCGCGCCGTCGCCGCCCAGGCGGAGGACGTGGTCGAGGAGCTCGCCATGGACGAGGTGGGCCCCGGGATCGACCAGGGCGCGCCCGACACCGCCGAGCTCGCCCGGCCGGTGTGAGGCCCGCGCCGGGCACGGCGTCCGGCGCCTGCCCGGGTCTGGTTGACTGAGGCCGTGGCCCCCTCCTCGAAGAAGAAGAAGAAGCACGCGACCCGCACGCTCCTCGAGTCGCCGGCCGCCGCACCCGTGCTGCACCGCGCGGCGCGCATCGAGGACCGCATCCACGAGATCCGGGAGGGGCGGGCCCGCAAGCGCGGCCTGCACCCGACCGTCATCCCCTACGCGGGGTACGGATCCGTGCGCTGGGTGCGCGTGCTCTGCCGCGTCCTCCTCACCGACCCGAAGAGCAAGCGCGCCCTGGCCGGCGACAAGGTCGTCCGCGGCTGGCGCAGCTTCACGAGCGTGCCGCTCACCGACGTCGACGTCGTGGTGGAGATCGACGGCACCGAGCACCACGTCCGGGCGGACCGCGGCGGGGTCGTCGACACCGTCGTGGAGGCGAGCCTGACGAGCGGATGGCACACCATCCGCATCCGGTCGGAGGGGTCGGAGACCGTCGAGGCGCCCGTGTTCATCGTGGGCGACGACGTGCGCACCGGGATCCTCAGCGACATCGACGACACGGTCATGGTCACGGCGCTCCCCCGTCCGTTCCTCGCCGCCTGGAACACCTTCGTCCTCGACGAGCACGCGCGCACGCCCACGCCCGGCATGGCCGTGCTCTACGAGCGGCTGCGGGTGCGGCACGCCGGCGCGCCCGTGCTCTACCTGTCCACCGGCGCGTGGAACGTGGCGCCCACGCTCACCCGGTTCCTGTCGCGGAACCTGTACCCGCCGGGCCCGATCCTCCTCACCGACTGGGGTCCCACCGTCGACCGGTGGTTCCGCAGCGGCATGGAGCACAAGCGGCTCAACCTGGAGCGGCTCGCCGAGGAGTTCCCGCGCGTGCGATGGATCCTCGCCGGCGACGACGGCCAGCACGACGAGCTCCTGTACGGCGAGATGACGGAACGGCACCCCGACAACGTCAAGGTCGTGCTCATCCGCCAGCTCAGCGCCGGCGAGGCCGTCCTCGCGGGCGGCCGCGCCAAGGCGGAGCGCCGCGCGCTCGACAGCTCCGTGCCGTGGGTCTACGCCCCGGACGGCGCGAGCCTCCTCGCGCAGCTGGACGACCTGGGCCTCGCCGACGACTCGGGGACGCGCATCGGGTCGTAGCCGCGCTACCGGACGCACGAGGGCCCCGCAGGACGCGTCCTGCGGGGCCCTCGTGCGTGCGCGGGGGGATCAGACGGCGTCGGTGAGCGCCTGGAACTCGTCGTCCGTGAGCTCGATGCCCGCGGCGGCGATGTTGTCCTCGACGTGCGCGAGCGACTTCGTGCCGGGGATGGGCAGCATGACGGGCGAGCGGCGGAGGAGCCACGCGAGCGCGAGCTGCGACGGGGTGGCGTCGTGCTGCTGCGCGAGCGCGTCGAGCGGGCCGCCGTCCTTCGCGAGCTCGCCGGTCGCGAGCGGGAACCACGGGATGAACGCGATGCCCTCCGCCTCGGCGTAGTCGAGCAGCGGCTCGGCGTCGCGCTTCGCGAGGTTGAAGAGGTTCTGCACGGACACGATCTCGGCGATCTCGCGGGCAGCCCTCACGTCCTCCACCTGGACCTCGGACAGGCCGATGTGGCGGATCTTGCCCTCGGTCTGCAGCTCCTTCAGCACGCCGATCTGGTCGGCGAGCGGGACGGCCGGGTCGATGCGGTGCAGCTGGTACAGGTCGATCCGCTCGAGCCCCAGGTGGCGGAGGCTCAGCTCGGCCTGCTGGCGCAGGTACTCGGGACGGCCGACGGGACGCCAGTCGCCCGGGCCGGGACGCGTGAGCCCGCCCTTGGTGGCGACGACCACGTCGTCCGCGTAGGGGTGGAGCGCCTCCTTGAGGAGCTCCTCGGCGACGAACGGGCCGTAGGAGTCGGCGGTGTCGAAGAACGTGACGCCCAGCTCGGCAGCGCGGCGGATGACGCGGACGGCCTCCTGCGGGTCGGCGGGGGCGCCCCAGACGCCGTCGCCCGTGAGCTGCATGGTGCCGTAGCCCAGCCGGACGACGGGCAGGTCGCCGCCGATGGAGAACGTGCCGGAGGCGCCGGCGGGGCGCGTGGTGGTGTCGGTCATGTGGACCCTCCTCGGGTGTCGACGACGAGGCCGGCGTCTGCCGTCCTCGGGACTCCAGGGTCAACGCGCGCGTCCGCCGATCCATGCCCGACGGACGGGATGCGCACCCGACCCTCAGCCTCCGGTCGAGGGTGAGGTGGATCCGCCCGCTCCCCTCCCGGATGTCGGCACCCGTTCCTACACTCGAGGAAGAGGTTCGAACACCCGTTCGAACGACGAGGCGCGGCCGGCGCGACGACGGGAGGAGCGGAATGATGCGGATCGACGAGGACGTGGAGGTCGAGCTCTCCGGGGACGGCTCGCCGCTGCGGTTCACCTGGCGGGGCGTGGTCTACGGGGTGGTCAGCTCGCCCGAGCGGTGGATCGCGCGGGTCGACTGGTGGCAGCGCACGGGCCGCGCGCCCCGCGGCGCGAGCGCCCACCTGCTGGAGATGCGGATGTGGCGCGTCGAGGCCGTGCCGCTCACCACCGGCGCGCGCCGGGTGGACGGCTCGTTCGACCTGAGCGTCGACACGCGCGGCAGGTGGTCCCTCGTGACGGCGTCGGACGACGAGCTCGACACGCGGCTGTTCGCCTGACCGCGCAGCCGCGCGCGCGGCCGGGCGCCGGCCGCGGGACGTCGCACGGCGACGCACGGCGGTCCTCGGGGAATAGCACGGCGCGCCCGCGCCTTCACCCTTGCGGCGCCGCACGCGGCGCTCCCCGCACGCGATCACCCGGACCGCGGCGCACGGAGGAGGACCCGCATGGCGGCACTCGAGTGGCTGTTCGACGCGCAGCTCCGCATCGGCGACCAGACGGTGCTCTGGCGCGAGATCGTCGGCAACCTCTTCGGCCTCGCCAGCGCGCTCGGCGGCATGCGCCGGAAGGTCTGGGCGTGGCCCGTCGGCATCGTCGGCAACGTGCTGCTGTTCACCGTGTTCCTCGGCGCCGTGTTCGGCACGCCCAACCCCGTCAACCTGCTCGGCCAGGCGGGACGCCAGGTCATGTTCATCGCCGTGTCCGTCTACGGCTGGCACCGCTGGCGCCAGGCCCGGCACGGCGGCGCGCCGGTCGTCCCGCAGTGGGCCTCGGGCCGGCAGCGGGTCCTGCTGGTGGTGGCACTGGTGGGCGGGACCGCGATCCTCACGCCCGTCTTCCGCGCCCTCGGCTCCTACGAGCCCGTCTGGGCCGACGCCTGGATCTTCGTCGGCTCGCTCCTCGCGACGTACGGCATGGCCAAGGGCTGGGTCGAGTTCTGGCTGATCTGGGTGGCCGTCGACCTCGTGGGCGTGCCGCTGCTCGTGAGCGCGGGCTACTACGCGTCCGCCTTCATGTACGTCTTCTACGGCGCCTTCACCCTCGTGGGCTTCTTCGTCTGGATGCGGGCGCGCGGCGGCGACGCCCCCGCGGTGGAGACCGCCTTCCCGGATCCGCGCGTCGTCGAGGCGCCGACCGACCGGTAGGCCGGGATCGCGCGGCCGCGGATCAGCCCTGGCCGTTGGAGCAGGTGTTCTGCGCCGCGGTCTGCCCGGTGATGCTCGCGTCGAGGACCTCCGAGGTGGAGGACGGCGTCGGCGTCGGCGTCGAGCCGTCCGTCGGGGGCTCCTCCGTCGCGGGCGGCGTGGTCGCGCCGTCGGCGGGGACGCTGCCGGACTCGTCGGACGGCGCGGCCTGGCCGAGGGAGAAGTCCGCGTCCGAGGCGAGCAGGCTCACCAGCTGCGCGGCGGCCGCCTCGTCGGGCTGCACGCGGCCGTTGGCGAGCACCGTGCCCGGGTACTGCAGGAACACGACGTCGTCGAGCGGGATGTCCTTGAAGGTGAGCGCCACCGAGACGAGCGTGTCGAGGTCCGCGAGCGAGGTGGACAGCTGCATGTTGTCGACCACGGCGCGCGCGATGCCGTAGAGCTTCGCCGGGTTCGTCAGCGTGTCCGTGCTCTTGATGGTCCGCACGAGCGCGCTGAGGAACACCTGCTGGTTGCCGATCCGCGAGATGTCGCTGCCGTCGCCCACGCCGTAGCGGGTGCGGAGGAACTGCACGGCGTCCTTGCCCTTGAGGCTGTGGAGGCCCGGGTCCAGCGACAGGTCGGTCTTGGGGTCGTAGATGCCGTTGGCCACGCACACCTCGACGCCGCCCACGGCGTTGGACATCTCGACCACGCCGTTGAACTGCACGACGCCGCCGTACGGGATGTCGAGGCCCGTGAGGCCCTCGACCATGCGCACGGTGCAGTCGAAGCCGCCGCGGGACAGCGACTCGTTGAGCTGGGCGCGCGTCGAGGCCGCGTACTGGGTGCCGTCGGGACCCTCGCAGGCGGGGATCGGGACGAGCATGTCGCGCGGGAACGAGACGACCGTGGCACGGGTGCTGTCCTCGCTGATGTGGAGCAGCATCGTCACGTCGTTGAGCGTCGCCGTGCCCACGTCCGCCGCCGCGCCGTACCCGTCGCCCTGGCCCTCGCGGCTGTCGCTGCCGACGATGAGGATGTTCGCGCCGCCGTCGATGCCGCCGAGCGACGGCGGAAGGGACTGCCCGCCGGAGATGTCGACCTGGTTCGCGGCGACGG
Source organism: Clavibacter sp. GW821-FHT01D01 (assembly GCF_059422605.1). Classification (NCBI taxonomy): domain Bacteria; kingdom Bacillati; phylum Actinomycetota; class Actinomycetes; order Micrococcales; family Microbacteriaceae; genus Clavibacter; species Clavibacter sp. GW821-FHT01D01. The sequence continues at coordinate 36,638 of NZ_JBWKXC010000005.1, read as the reverse complement.
TGCGGGAGAGGTCCCAGGCCGCGATGGCGACGACGGAGACCGTCGCGACGAGCGAGACCGCGGCGACCGCGGCGACGGCCTTCGCCACCGCGCGTCCGGCGCTCGGGGCGCGGAGTCGTCCGTGGCGGGCGATGCCGCTGACGCGGGCCCGATCGGCGCGGGTCCTCTGGGGGGCATGCTGCATGGTGGGTCTCTCGTCGCCGGGCGGGGAGGCTCGGGCGTGGCCGCCCGGATCCCCACAGGGTAACCGAGGCCGGTGGAGCGTCTCCTCGGCACGCGGCCGGATGCGCTAGGAGCCTGCCGCACCCGCCGGGGCGCCGTCCCGGTGGCCGGCGCGGAGGTGCGCGTCGAGGAACGCGTCGATGCGGCGCCACGCGTCCGCCGCGGAGGCGGGCTCGGGTCCCATGCCGACGGCCCGCAGCACGGGACGCAGCGCGCGCGGACCCGTCTCGGCGTCGTTGAGGAACGCGTGACCGGCGTCCGGGTACTCGCGCACGTCGTGCGGGATCCCGTGCACGGCGAGGGCGGCCTCGAGCCGGTCGGCGGATCCCGCCAGCTGCCGGTCGCGCCCGCCGTAGCTGGCGACGATCGGGCAGGCGCCGTCGAGCACGCCGTCGAGGTCCTCCGGGAGCATGCCGTAGTTGACGCTCGACGCGTCGAAGCCGCGGGAGGCCGCCGCGAGGGCGAAGCCGCCGCCCATGCAGAAGCCGATGACGCCCACGCGGCCGGTGCAGTCGGACCGGCCGACGAGCAGCCGGCGGGCGGACTCGACGTCGACGAACGCGCGCCCCTCCCCCGCCGCGAGCGTGCGGAACGTGGACGCCAGGCAGCGGCGCGCGCCGCCGGCGGAGAAGAGGTCGGGCATGAGCGCGAGGAACCCGGCCTCCGCCAGTCGCTCGGCCTGGCGGCGCATGACCGCGGTCACGCCGAACGCCTCGTGCACGACCACGACCGCCGGCCACGGCCCCTCGCCCTCGGGCACGGCGAGCACGCCGTGGAGGCCTGGGGACGCCCCGGGGCCGGCGGCGGGCAGCGGGATATCGGTGAGCGTCACGGGCATGCCCTCACGCTAGGGCGCGACCGGGCCGCAGCCCCGGCGGGGCCACGACCCCCAGCGAGCCGTCAGGCGACCCCGGCCGCCTCGTCCCGCGCGGGTCCGCGCGGGTCCGCGCCGATCAGCGCCAGGCGGTCGGGCCCACGGAGCCGGCGCGGTACTCGGCCATGGGCACGCGGTCGCCCTTCCAGGCGCGCATGACGGGCGCGACGATGCGCCAGCAGCGCTCGGCCACGTCGCCGCGGACCGACAGGCGCGGATCGCCCGCGAGGATGCCGTCGAGCACCTCGCCGTACGGCGTGAGCTCCGGCTGCGCGAACTGCGTGCGGAACGTGGCCTGGGTGAGCGTGAAGGGCTCCCCCGTGCCGTCCATGGTGACCTCGAGCGAGATGCTGTCGGGCTTCAGGTCGATGACGAGCCGATCGGGCCGGGCGGACCCGTGGAGCCCCCGGGGCAGGTGCGCCACGGGCTTGAACGTGACGACGATGCGCTTGGACGACTCCTTGAGGGCCTTGCCGGAGCGCAGGCGGAAGGGGACGCCGGCCCAGCGCGCGTTCGCGATGCCGAAGGTGACCTCGGCGAGCGTCTCCGTCTGGTTCGCGGGATCCACCCCCTCCTCCTTGGCGTAGGCGGGGACCTTGGCGCCCTCGACCGAGCCCGCGGTGTAGCGGGCGCGGCGGCTGTGGGCCACGGGGTCGCCGTCCCACACCTCCGTGGCGCGGAGGACCGAGGCGATGTTCGAGCGCAGGTCGTCCGGGTCGATGCTGGCGGGCGGCTCCATGGCGAACACCGCGAGCACCTGCAGCAGGTGGCTCTGGATCATGTCGACGAGCGCGCCCGACTTGTCGTAGTACGCGGCGCGGCCCTCAAGCGCCAGGGTCTCGTCGTAGAGGATCTCGACCTTCTCGATGTCGCGCGCGCTCCACACCGACTCGAAGAACCGGTTGGCGAAGCGCAGCGAGACGAGGTTGAGCACGGTGGAGAGGCCGAGGAAGTGGTCGGTGCGGTGGATGCGGTCCTCCGGCACGAGCTTCAGCAGCTGTCGGTTCAGCTGGGCCGCGCTCCGGCTGTTCGACCCGAACGGCTTCTCGAGCGCCAGCGTCGTGCCCTCCGGCAGGTCGATCCTCTCCAGCTGCTCGCACACCTTGATGGAGATGGCCGGCGGGAGCGCGAAGTAGAGGGCGGGGGCACCCTCGCACGCCTCCAGGATGCGCTTCAGGTCGTCGAGGTCGGTGGGGTCGGCCTGGACGTACCTGGTGGACGAGACGATGCCCGCCGCCCGGCGCCCCGTGGCGTCCACGGAGTCGAACGCGGCCTTGACCGTGCCCGTCCACTCCTCCGGCGTCCGCTCGCTCCGGCCGGTGCCGATGAGCTGGATGCGGCGCCCCCGATCGCTCGCCACGAGGCTGCCGAGACCCGGCAGGAGGAGGCGTTCCGTGAGGTCGCCGCTGGCGCCGAGGATGACGAGGGTGGAGGGTTCGCTGGTCATCCTCCGAGACTACGGGTCGCGACCGCGCGGGAGCCGACCTAGACTGGGCGAGTCGAACATCCGTTCGAACGCCGCGTCCGGGGAGGACGCGAGGGGACACCGCCGGGAGGTGCGCGTGAGCTTCACCCACCTGCACGTCGCGTCCGCCTTCTCCGCCCACTTCGGCACCACGGCGCCCGAGGCGCTGGTCGACCGGGTCGCCGAGCGCGGCGCGTCGGCCGCGGCCGTCACCGACCGGGACGGGCTCTACGGGGCCGTCCGCCACATCCGTCGCTCCATCGCGGCCGGCGTCTCCCCCGTGGTCGGCGCGGAGCTCGGCCTCACGGGCGAGCACCCGGGCCGCGTCACCGTGCTCGCCCACGGCGGCGTCCAGGGGCAGGGCTGGGCGGCGCTCAGCCGTCTCATCAGCGCGAGCCACGGACGCGGGACGGCGCGGAGCACCGCCCGCAGCGCGCAGGCGGGGATCCCGCGCAGCCGTCCGCCCGCGTTCCTCCTCGGCGAGGACGGGCCCGTCGGCACGGTCATGCTGGGGCCGGACTCCGACGTCGGCCGCGCCGTCGCGGCGGGCGACCACGCGCTCGCGTCCCGCCACCTGGCCGAGTGGTCACGGCTCCTGCCCGGCGCGGTCGTCGTCGAGGTGGTGTGCCACTACACGGAGCCCGGCGAGTCCGCGAGCCTCCGCCACGCCGCGCGGATGATGGAGCTCGCCGAGGCCCACCGCGTCCCCGCGGTGCTCACCAACGCCGTCCGCTACCTGGAGCCCGACGACGCCCTCACGGGCGACGTGCTCGACGCCGCGGGCACGCTCCGGCCGCTCGGATCGTTCCGCCTCCAGCCCAACGGCCAGGCGTGGCTCAAGCCGCCGGCCGAGATGCAGGGCATCGCGCGGGAGATCGCGGGCGCGTCGTCGCTCGACCGGCGGGCGGGCGAGGCGCTCCTGCGCGCCACCGAGGAGCTCGCCGACCGCTGCCGCCTCGACCCGGACTCGGACCTCGCCTGGCGGAAGCCGAAGCTCCCGGAGAAGTCGGTCATCGGCGTCACGGGCGACCCGGACGAGGCGCTCTGGCGGAAGGCGGAGGCGGGCGTCACCGAGAGGTTCGGGCACGTCGACGAGTCGATGCGGCAGCGCGTGCTCGCCCGCATGCGCACCGAGCTGCAGACCATCACGGGCTTCGGCTTCGCCACCTACTTCCTCACCGTCGCCGACGTGTGCTCCCTCATGCGCGACATGGGCGTGCGCAACCAGGCGCGGGGATCCGGCGCCGGCAGCCTCGTCAACTACCTCCTGCGCATCTCCAACGTCGACCCGCTCGAGCACGACCTCCTCTTCGAGCGCTTCCTCGGCAAGGTGCGCTCGACGCTGCCCGACATCGACATCGACGTGGAGTCCGCCCGGCGGCACGAGGTGTACCACCGGGTGTTCGAGAGGTACGGCAGCAACCGGGTCACGCTGCTGTCGATGCAGAACACCTACCGGGCGCGCGGCGCCGCGCGCGACGCGGGGCTCGCGCTCGACCTCGACGAGCAGCAGATCGACTTCATCGCCAAGAACATCTGGCGCTTCAACGCGCGGGAGTTCCGCGAGGTGCTCGAGACGAAGCCGGAGCTCAAGCCCATCGCCGACCTCGTGCGCGACAACCCGAGCATCGACCTGCTGGTCGATCTCACGGAGCGGCTCGACCGCCTCCCCCGGCACATCTCCATGCACCCGTGCGGCGTGATCCTCGGCGACTCCGACCTCCTCAGCACGAGCCCCGTGCAGCCGAGCGGCATGGGCCTGCCCATGAGCCAGTTCGACAAGGACGACATCGACGACATGGGGCTCCTGAAGCTCGACATCCTGGGCGTCCGGATGCAGAGCACGATGGCCTACGCGCTGGAGGAGATCCACCGCGTCCACGGCACGCGCTCGGCCGTCGCGGGCGGCGTCCCGGTGGACGCGCGCTACGTGCACCGCGACGGGCGCATCGAGCTCGACGAGATCCCGCACGACGACGAGGAGACGTTCCAGGCCATCCGCACCACCCATACGCTCGGGATGTTCCAGATCGAGTCGCCCGGGCAGCGGGAGCTCATCGGCAAGATGCAGCCCGACGTGTACGAGGACCTCATCGCCGACATCTCGCTGTTCCGGCCGGGTCCCATGAAGGGCAACATGGTCGCGCCGTTCCTCGACACGAAGCACGGCATCACCCGGCCCGACTACCTGCACCCCCGGTTCGCGCCGTTCCTCGCGCCCACCTTCGGCGTGGTCATCTACCACGAGCAGGTCATCCGGATCTTCGCGGACTGCATGCAGGTCTCCCTCGCCGAGGCCGACGAGCTCCGCCGCAACATGGAGCGGCAGGACACCGTGGTCGAGGCCGCCTTCCGGGAGCGCACGGCCCGGCACGTGGACGGGCGCACGGGAGTGCGCCCGTTCTCGGACGCCGACGTCGAGCGCATCTGGAAGGCGCTGAAGGGCTTCGGGTCGTTCGGGTTCTGCAAGGCGCACGGCGCGGCCTTCGCGCTGCCCACCTGGCAGAGCGCGTGGCTGAAGACCCACTACCCGGCCGAGTTCCTCGCGGGGATCCTCACCCACGACCCCGGCATGTACCCCAAGCGCCTGCTCCTCACCGAGGCCCGGCGCATGGGGGTGCCCGTGCTGCCGCTCGACGTGAACCTGTCGCGGGGCGTATACCGCGTGGAGCGCGTGGAGGGCGAGGCGACCACGGGACGCACGCGGATCGGCGAGCTGGGGATCCGGCTGTCGCTGCAGGACGTGCACGGCATGAGCGCGGCCGAGATGGAGCGCATCGAGCGGGGGCAGCCGTACGACTCCATCACCGACTTCTACGCGAAGGCGCAGCCGTCGCGCGCGCTCCTCGAGCGGCTGGCGGCGGTGGGCGCGCTCGACTCGCTCGCGACGTCCGCCGACGACCTCGCCGCCCGCGGGCCGGCGTCCCGCGGCGACGTCATGGCGTTCGTCCGGCGGCTCACGGCGCGCGCGGCGCGGCCCGCGGATCCGGCGGGGCAGCTGCCGCTGTTCGTCGACGACCGCGACCTCATCCCGCGCGGCTCGCCCGACCCGGACGGCCGCGAGCGGGTCGTGGCCGAGCTCGACATCCTGCAGATGGAGGTCACCGAGCACGTGCTGGAGAGCTACCGGCCGATGCTCGACGAGCTCGGGGTCGTCCCGGCGGGCGACCTGCTGGGGATGCGCAGCGGATCCGAGGTGGTCGTCGCGGGGATCCGCATCGCCACCCAGACCCCGCCCATGCGCAGCGGCAAGCGCGTGGTGTTCATCAGCCTCGACGACGGCACCGGCTGCTCCGACTCCACCTTCTTCGACGAGGCGCAGCAGAGGGCGGGGCCCATGCTGTTCGGCACGCGCCTGCTCGTCATCCGGGGGCGCACGCGGCGCACGGGCGAGCGCGGCGTCTCCATCCAGGCGGAGGACGCGTGGGACCTGAAGGAGATGTGGGCACGCTGGCAGGACGCCCGTCGGCAGCGCGCGGCCGCGGGCGGCGGCGACGGCGTCGAGGGCGACGAGGCCCGGGTCGCCTGACCGGTCCCGCTCCGGGATGATGGAGGCACCCGAGACCGCCGCCGGAGGCCGCACGTGCGCATCACCACGACCGTCCGCACCACCACGCGGATCCCGTTCGTCCAGGTGGTCAAGACCTCGGTCGCCGCGGTCATCGCGTGGTTCGCCTGCATCGCCCTGCTGCCCGCGCAGCTGCCCATCTTCGCGACCATCGCCGCGCTGCTGGTCGTGCAGCCGAGCATCAACCAGACCTTCGGGAAGGCGGTCGAGCGGAGCCTGGGCGTCATCACCGGGGTGGTGCTCGCGCTGGTCCTCGGCCTCGCGTTCGGCACCTCGAGCGGGGTGGTGCTCGCCGCGGTCGTCGTGGCGGTGCTCGTGGGATGGGTCTTCCGGCTGACGCCCGGGTCGAGCACGCAGATCCCGATCAGCGCCATGCTCGTGCTCGCGATCGGCCAGCTCTCGCCGGTCTACGCGGTCGACCGCATCGTGGAGACGATCCTCGGCGCCGCCATCGGCGTCGTCGTCAACCTCGCGATCGCGCCGCCCGTGCTGCACGAGGCGAGCCGACGCGCCGTGGTGGGCCTCGCGGGCGACTGCGCTGCCGCCCTCGACCGCCTGGCCGGCGCGCTGGCGGAGCCCGTCGACCGGGAGGAGCTGCACCGCATGCTGGTCGTCGCCCGCGAGCTGCGGCCGCGGCACACGCAGGCCGTCGCCGAGGTCGACCGGGGGCTCGAGAGCCTGACGCTCAACCCGCTCCGACGGCGGCACCGGACGCTCCTGGAGGCCGACCGGGAGCTGCTCGCGACGCTCACCGTGCTGGTGAACCGGATCGTCGGCATGACCCGCGCCGTGCACGACCGCTACGACCCGTCCCTCGCCGAGGAGCCGGTGGTGCGCGGCATCGCGACCGAGCTCACGCGGGCCGCCCACGACGTCCGACTCCTGGCCGAGCACGCCGTCCCCGTCGAGGGCGGGGCCGGCGCGCCCCCGCACGAGGAGCCGGCCCTCACCGCGCCCCTCGTGGTGCTGCAGCCGAGCGAGGAGCACTGGATCCTCATCGGCTCGCTCCTGGAGGACATCCGCCGCATCCGCTCGGAGATCATCGGCGGAGCGGAGTGACGCGGGCGCTCCCCGGCTACAGCCCCCTCGAGCTCGACCCGGATCCCCGCGCGTCGGGCCTGGTGCCGGGCACCACGCCGACGGGCCTCGGCACCGTGCGCCACCACCACGCGGAGCGCCGCCGCTCCGACACGGCGACCGTGATGCTGCACGGGGCCGCCGGGTCCTGGACCACGTGGACGCCCCTGCTCCGCACCGCCCGGGAGGCGGGCGCGCCCTTCTCGGACGTGGTGGCGATCGACCTGCCGGGCTGGGGCGGCTCCGAGCTCGACGCGACGGACGAGGAGGCCACCGTCGACGCCATCGCCGACGCCGTCCGCGCGGTGGTCGACGGCCTCGGCTACGCGCGCTGGCGCCTCGTCGGGCACTCGATGGGCGGCTTCATCGCCCTGCACCTGGCGGCCCGGGAACCGGGTCGCGCGGTCTCCGTGGAGCTCGTCTCCCCCACCACGTACTCGGTCATCGAGAGCGTCGCGCATCCCGTCCGCGCGTTCCGCGTCATCCCCGGCTTCACGATGATGCTCGGCGTGATGCGCACGATGCGCCGCCTCGGGCGCCCGGGCACGGCGCTCATCCGCGGGGTCGGCCGCGTCCGGCTCATGCGGCCCGTCGCCCTGCCGCTCTTCGCGCACGGCTGGCGCGTGCGCGCCTCCGTCGTCGCGGCCATCGCGACCGAGGCCCGCCCGCGCGCGTTCTCCCTCGCCGCGGAGGTCACGCGCGGCTACGACGCCGACGGGCTCTGGGCGCGCATCGCCTGCCCGGTCGTCGCCGTGCGCGGCGACGACGACGTCTTCGTCTCCCCGGCCGACCTCGGGCTCCTCGCGCGCGCGATCCCCGCGCTCCGGTCGTCCGTCGTCCCGGACGCCGGGCACTTCGCGCACGTCGAGCGCCCCACCGAGACGCTGCGCGCGCTCGGCCGCCTCGGCTGAGCCGGGCCGCGGGAACGACGACGCCCCCTGTACCGGAGGACAGGGGGCGTCGGATCCGCGGAGCGCGGACGGGGCGGGGCCGGGGCCCCGCGGGGTGGCTAGGCCGCGGGGGTCGCGAGGACCGCCTGGATGTCCAGCGTGATGGTGACCTTCTCGCCGAGCAGCACGCCGCCGGTCTCGAGGGCCGCGTTGTAGGTGAGGCCGAAGTCCTCGCGGTTGACGACCGTGGTCGCCGTCGCGCCGAACTTCGTGTTTCCGTACGCGTCCTTGCCGAAGCCGCCGAACTCGACGTCGAAGGTGACGGGCTTGGTGACGCCGCGCATCGTGAAGTCGCCGTCGATCTTCGCGTCGCCGTCCGCATCCACGCGCACGGCGGTGGAGACGAAGTCGATGGTGGGGTTGTTCTCGGCGTCGAAGAAGTCGTTGGTGCGGAGGTGCTGGTCGCGGTTCGGCTCGTTGGTGTCGATCGAGACGATGGTCGCGTGGGCCTTCACCGAGCTCTGCTCGGGGGTGGCGCCGGTGACGATCTCGGCGTCGAAGTCCTTGAACGTGCCCTTGACCTTGCTGATCATGATGTGGCGGATGCTGAACCCGACCGAGCTGTGGGTCTTGTCCATGGTCCAGGTGCCGGCGATGTATCCGGGGACGGTGGTGGTGTCGCTCATGTTCGTGCCTCTCGTACGGGGTCATGGGTCGGGCCGACGGCCTCGAGGGTATGCAAGCGCATGGATCCGTGATCCATTCCCGATTCATTTGCGAGTTCACGTACTTTTCGGGCGGCGTCGTCCGGCGCGTACCGTGGCGGGATGCGCGCGATCACCTTCCCCGCCCCCGGCGGCCCCGACGTCCTCTCCCTCACCGAGCTCCCCGACCCGGTCGCCGGGCCCGGCGAGGTCCTGATCCGCGTGGCCGCCACGGGCGTCAACCACGCCGACCTCAGCCAGCGCGAGGGCGCGTACCCGCCGCCCGCGGGCGCGCCGACGCACCTCGGCCTCGAGGTGTCGGGCACCGTGGCCGCCGTGGGCGCGGGCGCGACGCGCTGGGGCGTCGGCGACCGCGTGTGCGCCCTGCTCGCGGGCGGCGGGTACGCGGAGCTCGTCGCCGTCGACGAGCGCCACGTCCTGCCGGTGCCCGACGGGCTCGACCTCGTGGAGGCGGCCGGCCTGCCCGAGGTGGTGGCGACCGTGTGGTCGAACGTCGTGCTCGACGCCCGGCTGCAGCCGGGCGAGACCCTCCTCGTCCACGGCGGGTCGAGCGGCATCGGCACCATGGCGATCCAGCTGGCGACGCGCCTCGGCGCCCGCGTGGCCGTGACCGCCGGCAGCCCGGCGAAGCTCGAGGCGTGCCGCGCGCTCGGCGCCGGCATCCTCATCGACTACCGCCAGGAGGACTTCGTCGCGGCGCTCCTCGCGGCGACCGACGGGCACGGCGCCGACGTCGTGCTCGACGCGATCGGCGGCGACTACGTCGACCGCGACATCCGGGCGCTCGCCCGCGACGGGCGGATCATGGTGATCGGCGCGCAGAGCGGGGCCCCGACGAGCATCGCGCTCGGACAGCTGATGGCGCGTCGCGGGCGCGTCTGGGGCACGACGCTCCGCGCTCGGGACGCCGACGACAAGGCGCGGATCATCGACGCGATCCGCGCGGACGTATGGCCGGCGGTCGCCGACGGCTCCGTGCGCCCGGTCGTCGACCGGGTCTACCCGCTCGCCGACGCGGCGGACGCCCACGCCCGCGTGGCGTCCTCGGCGCACGTCGGGAAGGTGCTGCTCGCGGTCCCGGCCGCCGACGCCGCGCTCGTCAGCGGTGGTACTCCGTCATGACGGGCTCCTGCCGGGGGTAGTCGATGGAGGGCACGGCGCGGTAGATCACGTTGGTCGCCATCCCCTCGCACGGGTCGACGGGGACCTCGAGGTGCGGGACCCGCGGGCTCCGGTGCGTGGGCTCCCGCAGCTCCTCGCCCACGTGCTCGCAGGTCTCCATCCGCCAGAAGCCGGAGGCCAGGCCCCTGCCCTCCTGCATGGCGCGCTGGATGAAGGCGTCCTTCGCCGCGCAGGTGGTGCTCCCCTCCTTCCGCACCTTCACGACGTACGCCTCGGTGACCGCGCCGTTCGGCATGATCCGGTAGCCCCCGCAGACGCGGTACCCCGCCTGCGCCGCGGCGGGCGCCGCGGGGACGAGCGCGGCCGTCACCGGCAGCACGGCGAGGACCAGCGCGAGGCCGAGGGCGCGACCGGTCCGCCGGGCGGGGGCGGTGATCGGGATGGTGCGCGGTGCGGGCATGGTCGTCCTGTCGGGTGGCGGGGCGGTCGGGCGGCGGGGCTCCGACGGCACCGACCGGGGCGGTCGATGCGCGGGGGCCCGGACATCCTGGCGGTACCGGACCCCGGCGCGCGGCGGTTCTCCCCACCGCTCAGGCGGCTCCGCCCGAGGGCTCCCGTCCGGCCACGGGCTCCGCGGGGGTCCCCGCCCCGCGCCGGGAGCGGATCCCGACGAGCGAGACCAGCCCGCCCGCGATGAGCAGCGCCGCGGTGACGAGCACGACCCGGTGGAAGGCGGCGACGTCGAGCACGGGGCCGGCGACGACGCCGATGGCGGCGATGGCGACGAGGCCGGCCACGCGGCTGACGGCGTTGTTGACGGCCGACGCGATGCCGGCCTGCGCCGACGGCACGGCCTCGAGGATCGTCGCCGTGAGCGGGGCGACCGTCATCGACAGGCCCAGGCCGAACACGAGGATGCCGGGGAGCAGCTGCCCCCGGTAGTCGACGGGCTCGTCGACGCGGAGCATGAGCAGGTAGCCCGCTCCCGCCACGATCGGCCCGACGCCCATGAGCAGGCGCGGCCCGATGCGTCCCGCCAGCGCGCCGAAGCGCGTCGACAGCAGCAGCATGATCACCGTCGTGGGCACCAGCGCGAACCCGGCGGACGTGGCCGAGAGGCCGCCGGTCTGCTGGAGGAACACGGCGATGACGAAGCCGCCGAGCGACAGCGCCCCGTAGATGCCGACCGTCGCGATGTTGCCGACGAGGAAGTCCCGCTCGCGGAAGAGGGAGAGCGGCAGCATCGGGTGCGGGGTCCGCCGCTCCCGCACGACGAAGAGCACCAGGCACGCGACCCCGACGACGAGGCTCCCCACCACGAGCGGATGCCCGAGGCCCAGCCGGGACTGCTCGATGAGCGCGAAGACCGGCCCGCCGATGCCGAGGGCGCCGAGCACCGCGCCCGGCGCGTCCACGCGGGTGCCGTCCGCGACCGGGGCATCGTGCGGCAGCCGGGCCAGGAGGACCAGGGTCACGGCGATGGGCAGCACGTTGATCCCGAAGACGAGCCGCCAGTCGAGCGCGTCCACCAGCACGCCGCCGAGGACGGGGCCGACCAGCATGGCGGTGCCCGTCCACGCCGTCCACGAGCCGATGGCGCGCGCCTGCGCCGGGCCCCGGAAGGCCTGCGCGATGAGCGCCAGCGAGCTCGGCACGAGGAGGGCCCCGGCCGCACCCTGGGCGGCGCGCGCCGCGATGAGGATCCCCGCCGTCGGGGCGACCGCGCAGACGAGGGACGTCACGCCGAAGCCGACGAGTCCCCAGCGGAGCACCCGCACGCGGCCGAAGGCGTCCGACAGGGAGCCGGCGAGGAGGATCAGGGCCCCGAGCGTGATGAGGTACGCGTCCACCACCCACTGCTGCACGACGAGTCCGCCGCCGAGGTCGTCGCCGATGGCGGGGAGCGCGACGTTCACGACGGTGCCGTCGAGGAACGCGACGAAGGACGCGAGGACCGCCACCACCAGCACGGTGCGCCCGCGGCCGTCCGCCGGGTCCCCGGACCTCCCCTCCGCCGGGCCGTCGGGACGGGCGGACGGGGCGGCGGCACGGGGCATGCGCTCAGTATGCGCCGTGGCGGTGCCGGGTCAGGAGGGCGGGTCGCCCGGGGATCCCGCGCGGTCGATCGCGGCCTCCACGCGCCGCAGCACGTCCTCGTCGCCCATGATCCGGAAGTGGCCGGACGCCGCGACGCGCTCGTCGACGGCGCCCTCGAGCGCGCTCCCGCCGGGGATGTGCGGGTCGAACCGCGCGAAGACGCTCGTGATGCGCGCGTTGACCTCGCGCGAGCGGCCGAGCTCCACGAGCGCGGCGTTCCGCGGCGAGAAGTCGCGGATGCTGCGGACCGGGAACAGGCGCGCGTAGGAGGAGCCGAGGAACGGCGCGTTGATCGCCACCATCGCCCGGATCCGCCGGTCGGGGTCCCCGAACGCCATCAGGTGCTTGCCGATGAGCCCGCCCTTGCTGTGCGCGACGATCACGACGTCGTGGATGTCCTCGGCCTCGAGGTAGGCGCGGGCGCGCCGCGACATCTCCGCGACCCGACCCGTGTTCGCGCCCAGCGCGCCGACGACGTGCACGCCGTGGCCGCGCGCGTGCAGCCGGCGGATGATCGGCAGCATGAACTGCCAGCGCTCGTAGACGCCCGGCAGCACGAGGATCGTCGGCCGGTCGTCACGGCCGTCCTCGAACGCGTGCGCGTCGTCGCGCGACAGGGTCGCCGCGACCTGCCAGCGGAGGACGTAGGCGTAGTCGAGCGCCCAGTCCCACGCCTTCCGGAGCGCCGACAGCGGGGCGGGGGCGCCGGGTCCGTCGGGGGTCACCGCTCCATCCTGCCCGGGGCGGATCGGGGTGGGCGGGTCGGTCGCGCTCCGCGGACCGGCCGGGTCAGCCGACGCGGGCATGCTCGACGATGGCCCGGGCGACGCCCACGGGATCCGTGAACATGACGACATGCGGTCCGTTCGCGACCTGCAGGCTGCCGCGCGGGATCGCGGAGGCGAGGGCGCGCGCGAAGGAGCGGTCGACGACGGCGTCGCGGTGCCCGACGATCACGAGGGTGCGGGCGCGGATGCGGCCGGCGCGCTCCTCGACGCGGTCGCCGATGAGGTGCGGCAGCTGCCGGAGGTAGTAGCGGATGCCGCAGCGCAGGAAGTAGTCGCCGAGCACCACCGCGTTCGACAGCAGCGGCTCCCGCAGCGTGTCGTGCGCGAGGGCGAGCCCGGCGCGGACGACGCCGCGCTTGCGGGGGTCGAGCGTCGGCGCGATGAGCACGATGCGGTCGGCGATCCCCGGCTGGTCGACGGCGAGCCGGGCGACGATCTGCGACCCCATCGAGTGGCCCACGACCACGGGGTCGACGAGGCCGTGCATGCGCACCACCTCCGCGACGACGGCCGCGTGGTCGGCGAGCGTCACGTCGCGCCGCACGCGCGGCGACTCGCCGTAGCCGGGCAGGTCGACGGCGTACACGTCGCCGTGCTCGGCGAGGAGGGCGGCGACCGGGTGGAAGTAGCGGGACGAGACGCCGATCCCGTGGACGAGGACGAAGGACGGGCGGGGCGGCACGGTGCCCACGCTCCCCGCGCTCCCCGCGGGCCCCGCCGACCCGACGCCCGCCGGGGCGGACGACCGGGTGCGCCCGGCGTTGGCGCCCGGGGAGCGGAACACCTTGATCGCGACGCGGAAGCCGAGCACCGTCCGGCGCTCGAGGTCGTGGTCCACGGGGATGGCCCGGGACCCGTAGCGACGGGAGAGGAGGAGCCAGCGCGGCGGCGACGACTCGGTGCGGTGCACGTCCCCCGGTCGCCGGACGCGGGTGAGCCGGGCGAGGGGGGAGCGCATCCTCAGCACCCTAGCGGGCCGCCGCCGGGGGTCCGCCGTGGCCGCGACCGCGCGCGCCCGGGCGATGGGAAGATGGACACCCGCCCACCCCGAGGAGACCCGATGAGCCCCGACTGGTCGAGGACCACCCTCGCCGACCTGCCCCTCCGCGACGGCCTCCGCGGCGAGGAGCCGTACGGCGCCCCGCAGCTCGACGTGCCCGTGCTCCTCAACGTCAACGAGAACCCGTACCCGCTGCCGGACGAGGTGGCCCGCGCCATCAGCCAGGCGGTGCTCGAGGCCGCCGGCGGCCTCAACCGCTACCCGGACCGCGAGTTCCTCGAGCTCCGCACCGAGCTCGCCGACTACCTCACCGCCGACAGCGGGCTCCCGCTCGGGCCGGAGAACGTGTGGGCGGCCAACGGGTCCAACGAGGTCCTGCAGCAGGTCCTCCAGGCGTTCGGCGGCACCGACCGCGTCGCGCTCTCCTTCGCGCCGCACTACGCGATGTACCCCGAGTACGCGCGCAACACCCTGACGACGTGGGTGTCGGGCCGCCGCCAGGAGGACTTCACGCTCGACCTGGCGGACGTGACCGCGCTCGTGGAGCAGCACCGGCCCGCCGTCGTCTTCCTCACCTCGCCCAACAACCCCACGGGCACGGCGCTCACCACGCGCGAGATCGAGCACGTCCTGTCGGTGGCGCCGGGCGTGGTCGTGATCGACGAGGCCTACGCCGAGTTCCGGCGCGCGGGCGTGCCCACGGCGGTCTCGCTGCTGCCGGACCACCCGCGGCTCATCGTGTCGCGCACCATGAGCAAGGCGTTCGCGTTCGCGGGCGGGCGGCTCGGGTACCTGGCGGCGTCGCCCGCCGTGGTCGACGCGCTCCGCATCGTCCGCCTGCCGTACCACCTCTCGCGCATCACGCAGGTGAGCGCGACGGCGGCCCTCCGCCACAGCGGCGTGCTCCTGGCGCAGGTCGCGTCCCTCCGCGCGGAGCGGGACGCCCTCGTCGACTGGCTCCGCGGACGCGGCTTCGAGGTCGCGCCGTCGGATGCCAACTTCGTGCTCTTCGGGCGCTTCCCCGACCGCCACGCGGTCTGGCAGGGCCTGCTCGACCGCGGCGTGCTGATCCGCGAGACCGGACCGGAGGGCTGGCTGCGCGTCTCGGTCGGCACGCCCGAGGAGACGGCGGCGTTCCGCGACGCCCTCGACGACGTGCTCGGGACGCCGCGCGACGCCTGACCGGTCGACCGCGGGACCTCGGCATCGCGGCGACGGCTGCCGGCCCGCGGCCGCGCGCGAGTCAGGGCCGGAAGCGGATCCCGGTCGCGTCCTCGGCGGCGGCCCACAGCTGCTCCGCCACGGCGGCCGAGCGCGCGTGCTGCGCGACGAAGGCGGGCGCCGGCGTGCCCCGCAGCTCGGACGGCCCGGACGGCCCCCAGGAGGACCCGCCCGTGACGCCATCCGCGACGGCCGCGTGGACGACGGGCCAGGCACCGGCGTCCTTGCCCTGGACGAGCACGCGGGCGGGAGCGGCGACGCGTCGGCGGGCGGCGGCGGCCCCCGTCGCCCGTGCGCCCGGATCCTGCGGCGGAGTCAGCGCGTCGACCGCGTACCCGGGATGCGCCGAGACGGCGATCCGGTCCGATCCCGCGGCGCGCCAGCGGCGGTCGAGCTCGGCGGCGAGCATCATGCACGCGGTCTTCGAGCGCCCGTAGCGGACGAGCGCCGGCATGCGGCCCTCCCCCGCCAGGTCGCCGAGGTCGAGGGGCGAGAATCGGTGCGCGAGGGAGCCGAGCATCACGACCCGTCCCCCGGCGCGCAGGCGCGGCGCGAGCCCGGCGACGAGCGCGAGGTGCCCGAGGGCGTTGGTGCCCATCATCTCCTCGAAGCCGTCGACCGTCGTCCGGCGGTGCCGGGCGCGGCCCCCCGCGGGGGTGACGCCGGCGTTGGCCACGATGGCGTCGAGGTCCTCGCGGACGGCGGAGACGCACGCGTCCACGCCGTCGAGGCGGGCGAGGTCGAGCGGCACGACCTCGACGTCCGCCCCCGGGACGCGCGCCTGGACGGCCCTGGCGGCGGCGTCCCCGCGCTCGGCCGAGCGGCACGCGAGGAGCACCCGGGCCCCCGCGGCGGCGAGCTGCACGGACGTCCAGAAGCCGACGCCGCCGTTGGCGCCCGTGACGAGCGCGGTCCGCCCGGCGAGGTCCGGCAGCGCCGGCGCCCCTGCCGCCCCCGTGGCGCCGGTCGCTCCGGCGCTCACGAGAGCGTGCCCACGCGGGTCACGCGCACGACGGCCTCGCCGGCCTCGTTCGACGCGTCGAGGTCGACGACCGCCTCGATCCCCCAGTCGTGGTCGCCCTCGGGGTCGTGCAGCGCCTGGCGCACCCGCCACTCGGTCGCGTGCTCGGTGATGGTCACGAGCGCCTGGCTGCGCGCGTCGCCGTCCGTGAGGATGCGATCGTACTCGCCGAAGTAGGCGTCGAGCGCGTCGCCCCAGGCGTCCGCGTCGAAGCCGGACTGCGCGTCCAGCTCGCCGAGGGCGGCCAGGTCCTCCCGCGCCGCCAGCTGCACGCGGCGGAACATCTCGTTGCGCACGAGGATCCGGAAGGCCCGCGTGTTCGCCGTGAGCAGCTTCGGCGCGGGCGGCAGCACGGGCGCGTCGCCGGGCGCGGTGGTCGGGTGCGACAGCTCCTCCCACTCGTCCAGGAGGCTCGAGTCGACCTGGCGCACGAGCTCGCCGAGCCACTCGATGACGTCGAGCAGCTCCTCGGTCTTCGCCTCGTCCGGGATGGTCTGGCGCAGCGCCCGGAACGCGTCCGAGAGGTAGCGCAGCACCAGCCCCTCGGAGCGCATGAGCCCGTAGAACGAGATCAGCTCGCTGAAGCTCATCGCGCGCTCGTACATGTCGCGGACCACCGACTTGGGGCTGAGCGCGAAGTCGCCGATCCACGGCTGGCTCGCCGCGTACGTCGTGAACGACTGGTCGAGCAGCTCCTCGAGCGGCTTCGGGTGCGTGACGGACTCGAGCAGCTCCATGCGCTCGTCGTACTCGATGCCGTCCGCCTTCATCGCCTGCACGGCCTCGCCGCGGGCCCTGAACTGCTGCTGGGCGAGGATCGGCCGCGGGTCGTCGAGCGTCGCCTCGACCACGCTCACCATGTCGAGCGCGTAGGTCGGGGACTCGCGGTCCAGGATCTCGAACACCGCGACCGCGAACGGCGACAGCGGCTGGTTGAGCGCGAAGTCGGCCTGCAGGTCGACCGTGAGGGTGATGCGCGTGGGCCCGCCGTGGGGGTCCGCCTCCTGCTCGACGATGCCCGCGGTGCGCAGGGTCCGGTAGATCGCGAGGGCGCGGCGGGCGAGCGCGAGCTGGCGGATCCGCGGCTCGTGGTTGTCCTCGACGAGAGCCCGCATGCTCTGGAAGACGTCGCCGCCGCGCGCGATGACGTTGAGCATCATCGCGTGACTCACCTGCATGCTCGAGGTCAGGCGCTCCGGCTCGGCGTCGATGAGCTTGCGGAAGCTCGGCTCGCCCCAGGACACGAAGCCCTCGGGCGCCTTCTTGCGCACGAGCTTGCGGCGCTTCTTCACGTCGTCGCCCGCGCGCTCCAGCATCTTCAGGTTCTCGGTCTCGTGCTCGGGCGCCTGCGCCACCACGGTGCCGGCGGTGTCGTAGCCGGCCCGGCCCGCGCGGCCTGCGATCTGGTGGAACTCGCGGGCGTTCAGCTGCCGCATCCGGGTGCCGTCGTACTTGGTGAGGCCGGTGAACAGCACCGTGCGGATGGGGACGTTGATGCCGACGCCGAGCGTGTCCGTGCCGCAGATGACCCGGAGGAGGCCCTGCTGCGCGAGCTGCTCCACGAGCCGCCGGTACTTGGGCAGCATGCCCGCGTGGTGGACGCCGATCCCCGCGCGCACGAGCCGCGAGAGGGTCTTCCCGAAGGCCGTGCTGAAGCGGAACGCGCCGATCAGCTCGGCGATCTCGTCGCGCTGCTCGCGCGTGACGATCCTGATGCTGGACAGGGCCTGCGCCCGCTCCAGGGCCGCCGCCTGCGCGAAGTGCACGATGTAGACGGGCGCCTGCTTCGTGTCGAGGAGCTCCTCGACGGTCTCCTGCACGGGCGTCACCGCGTAGTGGAAGGAGAGGGGGACGGGACGCTCGATGCCCGTGATCCGGGCGGTCGGGCGGCCGGTGCGCCGCGTGAGGTCGTCGGCGAGGTCGGTCACGTCGCCGAGGGTCGCCGACATGAGCACGAACTGCGCGTGCGGGAGCAGCAGGAGCGGCACCTGCCACGCCCAGCCGCGCTGCGGATCCGCGTAGAAGTGGAACTCGTCCATCACGACCTGGTCGACGGGGGTGTCCGCGCCGCCGCGGAGCGCGCGGTTCGCGAGGATCTCGGCCGTGCAGCAGATGATCGGCGCGTCCGGGTTCACCGACGAGTCGCCCGTGACCATGCCCACCTGCGCCGCGCCGAAGAGCTCGACCAGCGCGAAGAACTTCTCGGAGACGAGCGCCTTGATGGGCGCCGTGTAGTACGAGCGGCGGCCGCGGGCGAGCGCCGCGAAGTGCGCGGCGACCGCGACGAGCGACTTCCCCGTCCCGGTCGGCGTCGAGAGGATGAGGTGGGCGCCGGACGCGATCTCGAGGGCCGCCTCGTCCTGCGCCGGGTACAGCTCGATGCCCCGCCCGAGCGCCCAGTCCGCGAACGCGTCGTAGATCGCGTCGTCGGTGGCCCCGTCCACGGCGAGGCGCGCCGCCTCCTCGGTGAGCGTGGGGGCGAGGGCGGTGTCGGGCATGATGCGTCCATCCTCCCCTACCCGTCCACGGGCGGCGTCGCGCCCGGCCGCCACCCGGCCGCGCACCGTCACGGCGGCCGCCGCGGGTTCTCCACAGGACGCAGGGCGGGCCGGGTGGCAGCGCCTAGGTTCGCCGGATGCCGTCCCTCCCGCTCGACCCGCGCCCGGAGCGCGCTCCCGCCGACCGCACGGACGCCGCTCCCGACGGCCGCGTCGCGGGAGCGGCGCCCGCTCACCGCGTCACGGAGCACGCGCCCGTGGACCCGGATGCCGAGCGGGCGCGGCGGCGGGACCGCCGCACGGGGATCGTCGCGCTCGTCGTCGCCAGCGTCGTGCTCTGGGCCCTCATCGCCGCCGCGGTCGCGTTCGCCGTCACCCGCTGACGGCCCGCGACGCGGGCCGCCCTCCCCCGGAGGTCTCCGCACCGCCCGGGTATGATCTCCTGTGCCCTCCGACGCCCTGCCCGACGACCCCGCCCCGATCGTCGAACCCGCCCTCCCCGTCGATCCCGCCGCTCCGGCCACGGGCGCCACCGGCGCCATCGACCCCGCCGACCTCGCCATCACGCTCCGCGTCCTCGGCTCCCTCGCCGACATCGACGAGGAGCACCCCGACTTCGTCGCCGTGCGCCGCGCCACCGCGTCCATGTTCAAGTCGGTGAAGAAGGCCCGGCGGCTGGAGAAGCGCGAGGCCGTCGCCACCGCCGACCGCGCCGTCGTCGCCGCCACCGCGACGGGCGCTCCCGACCGCATCGACGACGAGACCCGCGGCATCCCGCTCGCCATCACCACGGCCGCCCCCTCCGCCGGCACGCTGCTCCGCTCGCGTCCCTGCTACATCTGCAAGCAGCACTACACGCAGGTCGACGCGTTCTACCACCAGCTCTGCCCCGACTGCGCCCGCGTCAACCACGCCAAGCGCGAGGCGCGCACCGACCTCACCGGCATGCGCGCGCTGCTCACCGGCGGCCGCGCGAAGATCGGCATGCACATCGCCCTGCGGCTCCTCCGCGACGGCGCGCACACCACCATCACCACGCGGTTCCCCCGCGACGCCGTGCGCCGGTTCGCCGGACTGCCGGACGCGCACGAGTGGGTGCACCGCCTCCGCGTCGTCGGGCTCGACCTCCGCGACCCGGCCCAGGTCATCGGCCTCGCCGACGCGGTCGCCGCCGCCGGGCCCCTCGACATCCTCATCAACAACGCGGCGCAGACCGTGCGCCGCTCCCCCGGCTCCTACGCGCCCCTCTCGGAGGCGGAGGCCGCGCCCCTGCCCGACGGCCCGATCCCGGAGCTCCTCACGTTCGGGCACACGGCCGACGCGCACCCCGCGGCCCTCGCCGCCAGCGTCGCCGCGCACCCCATCCTCTCCACCGCCACGGGCATCACGGCAGCCGAGGTCACCGAGCTCGCCATGACGGCCGGATCCTCGTCCCTGGCGCGCCTCGCGGCCGGGACGGCCATCGACGCGGGCGGCCTCGTGCCGGACCTGCACGACGCGAACAGCTGGACGCAGGTGGTGCACGAGGTGGATCCGCTGGAGATGCTCGAGGTGCAGCTCGCCAACGTGACGGCGCCGTTCCTGCTCGTCAGCCGCCTCCGCCCCGCCATGGCGGCGTCGACGGCACGGCGCAAGTACGTGGTCAACGTCAGCGCCATGGAGGGCCAGTTCGCCCGCGCGTACAAGGGCCCCGGCCACCCGCACACCAACATGGCGAAGGCGGCGCTGAACATGATGACGCGCACGTCGGCCCGCGAGATGCGGGAGACCGACGGGATCCTCATGACGAGCGTCGACACCGGCTGGATCACCGACGAGCGCCCCCACCCCACGAAGGTCCGCCTCGCCGAGGAGGGCTTCCACGCCCCGCTCGACCTCGTCGACGGCGCCGCGCGCGTGTACGACCCCATCGTCATGGGCCAGGCGGGCGAGGACATCTCCGGGGTGTTCCTGAAGGACTACCGCGTCGCCGAGTGGTGACGCTCCCCGCGCCGCGCGGGGACGACGAGAGGCCCGGACCCGCGCTGCGGTGTCCGGGCCTCTCGGCGTGGGGCGGCTACTCGACGGCGTCGAGGTCGCTCTCGAGCAGCGCCGCGAGCTCGTCGAGCGCGGCGTCGGCCCCGTCGCCCTCGGCGGTGAGCACGACCTGGTCGCCGTTGGCGGCGCCGAGGCTCATGAGGGACAGGATGCTCGTCGCGTCGAGCGGCGTGCCGCCCGGCTTGCTGATCCGGACGGGCATCCCCTGGCGCCGGACGGCCTCGATGAACAGGGACGCGGGTCGTGCGTGCAGGCCCACGCGGCTGCCGATGGTGGCGGTGCGCTCGGTCATGGACGTTCTCCTTCTGGTGGGGCGGATGGGACGGGGACGTGATCGATCGGGGACGTGATCCGGAGGGAGCCGTCCGACGGGCGGCCGTCAGGCGGCGACGGGGACGCCCTGGTCGACGGGCGCGGTGGCGACCGCCTCGGGCCGCTTCGCCGTGAAGCGCTTGAGCAGCACCACGAGGAACGCGGAGACGACCGTGCCGACGGCGACCGAGGCCAGGAACCCGAGGAACGTGCCGTTCATCGCGAAGAGCACGAAGACGCCGCCGTGCGGGGCCTGCGAGACGACGCCGAGGCCCATGACCATGGCGCCCGTGATGCCGCCGCCCACGATGCTCGCGGGGATGACGCGCAGCGGGTCGACCGCGGCGAACGGGATGGCGCCCTCCGAGATGAACGCGGCGCCGAGGAGCCACGCGGCCTTGCCGTTCTCGCGCTCCGCCGGGCTGAACAGCCGGCGGTCGATGACGGTGGAGGCGAGCGCCAGGGCGAGCGGGGGCACCATGCCGGCGGCCATGACCGCGGCCATGATCTGCCAGGGCGCCTGGTTGTCGAGCGCCCCGGCGCCGAGGCCGGCGACGGCGAAGGAGTACGCGACCTTGTTGATGGGGCCGCCGAGGTCGATGCACATCATGACGCCGAGGATGATCCCCAGCAGGATCGCGGAGGCGCCGGTGAGGCCCGAGAGGAAGTCGTTCAGGCCGCGCGTGAGTGCGGCGATGGGGCCGCCGAGGACCATGACCATGAGGCCGGACGCGACGATGGAGGCGAGCAGCGGGATGATCACGACGGGCATGAGGCCCCGCAGCCAGCGCGGCACGTCGATGCGGCCGATGGCGTAGGCGATGCCGCCCGCGAGGAGGCCGCCCACCAGGCCGCCGAGGAAGCCGGCGCCCATGATCACGGAGATGGACCCCGCGACGAAGCCCGGCGCGATGCCCGGCCGGTCGGCGATGGCGTAGGCGATGTACCCGGCGAGGGCGGGCACGAGGAACGCCATCGAAGCGCCGCCGATGACGAAGGCCACGGCGCCGAGGTACTGGGCGAGGCCGCCCGCCGGGAGGTCGGCGAGCGAGTTCTGCAGCACGACGTCGGACGCGGTCTCGGTGATGCGGTAGCCGCCGAGCAGGAACCCGAGCGCGATGAGGAGGCCGCCGCCCGCGACGAACGGGATCATGTAGCTGACGCCCGTGAGGAGCCAGCGCTTGAGCCGCGCGCCGACGCTCTGCGACGACTGCGGCGAGGCCTGCTCGGATCCGGCCGTCGCGCCGACCGCGCCCGGCACGCGCGGTGCGCTCGGGTCCTTCGCGGCCGCGACGGCCTCGGCGACCATCTGGTCGGGCTGGTCGATGCCGCGCTTGACGGGCGACTGGATGACGGGCTTGCCGGCGAAGCGCGCGCGGTCGCGCACGTCCACGTCGACGGCGAAGATGACGGCGGTCGCGCGGGCGATGATCGCGGGATCGACGGGCGTGACGGAGGAGGACCCCTGCGTCTCGACGTGGAGCTCCACGCCTGCGCGCTTCGCCGCGGCCACGAGCGAGTCGGCGGCCATGTAGGTGTGCGCGATGCCGGTGGGGCACGCGGTCACCGCGATGAGCACGGGAGCGTCGGCCGCGGGTGCGGTCGCGGCGGTCCCCGCGGATCCGGCCGCGGCCGACGGCGCCGTCGTCGGGGCCGTCGACGCGGGGGCGCCGGTCGAGGAGGCCGGCTCGTCCACGAGCGCGCCCTCCACGAGGGAGACGACCTGCTCCTCGGAGTTCGCGGTGCGGAGCGCCTCCACGAACTCCGGCTTGATGAGCGAGCGCGCGAGGCGCGACAGCAGCACGAGGTGCTCCTGGTCGGCGCCGTCCGGTGCGGCGATGAAGAAGACGAGGTCGGCGGGGCCGTCCGGCGCGCCGAAGTCGACGGCGGGTGCCGGACGGGCCATGACGAGCGTGGCCTCCGTGACGGCGGCGGAGCGGCAGTGCGGGATCGCGAGCCCCCCGCCCATGCCGGTCCCGGTCTTCGACTCGCGGTCCCAGGCGTCGGCGAAGAGGGCGTCGGCGTCGGTGGCGCGGCCCTCGGCGACGACGCGCTCGGCCAGCGTGCGGACGGCGTGCTCGCGGTCGGCGCCGAGGTCGGCGTCGAGGAGCACGAGGCGGTTCGTGATGAGCGATGGCATGTTCTTCTCCAGGTGGGGCGGGTCAGCGATCGGCGGCGATCGGGAGGAGCGGCAGGACGGTGACGCTGTCCGGCCGGGTCTGGTCGGGGGACGGCATGGTGCTCCCCGGCAGGGAGGCGGCGGCGGAGCCGTGGGCGGCGGCCTGCGCGAGCCGCCCCTCGGGTCCGGCGCCGCGGTGGTCGGCCAGCAGGTAGCCCGCGAGCGACGAGTCGCCCGCGCCCACGGTGCTCACGGGCACGATCGGCGGCATGGTGGCGAGCCACCCTCCGTCGGCCGTGGTGAGGACGGCACCGCGTGCGCCGAGGGTCGCGAGGACCGCCCGGCAGCCGCGGGAGACGAGGTCCCGGGACGCGTCGTGCGCGAGGCGCGGATCGGCCTCGAGCGCGTCCGGGTCGGGGAGGCCCACCAGCTCGGCGAGCTCCTCGGCGTTGGGCTTCACGAGGTCGACGACGGCGCTCGATGCGACGAGCGCCGCCATGGGCGCGCCCGAGGAGTCGACGGCGATGCGCGGCGCGCGGTCCCCGAGCTCGGCGCGGACGGCGTGCACCACGCGCGCGGCGAAGTCGTCGTCGAGCCCGGGCGGCAGGGAGCCGGCGATCACGAGCCAGCTCGCCGACCTGGCGTGCTGGATCACGAGGGCGACGAGCGCGTCGGCCTCGGCGGGCGACAGCGCGGGCCCCGGCTCGTTGACCTTCGTCGTCGTGCCGTCGGGCTCGGTGAGGGTGACGTTCTGGCGGACGCGGCCGTCGATGTCGAGGTGGTCGAGCGGGATGCGCTCGGCGGCCAGGGCCACGAGCATCGGGTCGTCGAGGCGCCCGGGCAGGAGCGCGAGGGTCGCGAGGCCCGACGCGATGAGCGCGCGGGAGACGTTCACGCCCTTGCCGCCCGGCTGCTCCGTGACCGCGCGGGCGCGCTGCACGGCACCGCGCTCGAGCGCCCCGGCGAGGTCGATGGTGCGGTCGAGGCTCGGGTTGGCGGTGAGGGTGAGGATCACGCGACCATCACCTCCACCTCGGCGCGGGCGAGCGCGTCCCGGAGCGGCGCGTCGGGCGCCTGGTCGGTGACGAGCGTGTCGAGGTCGTCGAGGGCCGCGAAGCCGACGAGCGCCTCCTCCCCCGCCTTCGACGCGTCCACCAGGGCGACGGCCCGGCGGGATCCTCGGGTCAGGGCGGTCTTCACGGCGGCCTCCTCCTCGTCGGGCGTGCTCAGGCCGAACTCCGCGTGGATGCCGTTCGCGCCGATGAAGGCGATGTCCGGCCGCAGGCGCGACAGCTGTCCGAGGGTCGCGGGCCCGACCGCGGCGCTCGTGATGCCGCGGAGCCGGCCGCCGAGCAGCTGCACCTCCACGGCGGGGTTCCGGCTGACGGTCTGCGCGACGACCATCGAGTGGGTGACGACGACGAGCGTGCGGCCGACGACGTCGGGCGTCCACTCGGCGAGCCGGTCGGCGACGAGGCTCGTCGTCGTGCCCGCGTCGAGCGCGATGGACCCCTGGAAGGTCGCGGGGATGAGGCGCATGGCGGCGTCGGCGATGCGGGCCTTGGCGGCCGTGTTGCGCGTGCCGCGCGCGTCGAGGCTCTCCTCGGCGCGCGTGGAGCGGTTCGCGCGGACGGCGCCGCCGTGCACGCGGCGGAGCACGCCGCGCGTCTCCAGCTGGGCGAGGTCGCGGCGGACGGTCTCGGTGGTCACGTCGAACTCGCGGGCAAGGCCCACCACCGCGACACGGCCGGTGCGCTCGAGGAGGGCGACCACCCTGTCCTGGCGTTCCTCGGCGTACATGGGCGGTCTCCTTCGACTCCGTGGGGCACGTGCGCCTCGCGTCCTCGCACTGTAGCCCGCATGCGCAGGAGAAGCAACACGTTCCCACAAGGAGCCACACGATCGCAGACGAGCGGGTCCTCCGCGGATCGGCGTCGGTCAGCGCCCGAGCGCGGCGGCCTCCTCGCGCAGCACGTCCGCGACGGCGTCCGCCTCCCAGGCGAGCCCCGCGGCGTTCGGGTGCAGCGGCACGGAGCCCGCGCTCCCGCCGAGGCCGGCGACGTACGCCTCCCCCGCGTCGCCGGCGCACGCGCCGTGCGCGGCCGTCGGGGTCTCCTGGTCGACGTAGCGCGCACCGGCGTCCCCGGCGGCCCGGGCGATCGCGTCGTCGAGCGCGCGCTGGATCCCCGCCAGCCACACCGCGTCCCTGTCCGTGAGGAGCACCTGCCCGTTCACGGTCGCGCCCGCGGTCGCGCTCAGGCAGCCCTCCGCCGGGAGGGCGTCGGGACCGGACAGCACGGTCAGGTAGCCGAGCGCGACGATGCGGGCGCCGGGCGCGGCGGCGCGGATCCGGGCGAACGCGTCGTCGAGGCGGGCCGAGACCTCGCCGTCGATGCGGGCGCGGACGGCGTCGGTCCCGCCCGCGGGCGCGAGCTGGTCGACGCACGTGGTGCCGCCGGCGGCCACCGGGCCCTCCGGGTCCCGCGCCAGGCAGCCGCCCACGAGCGCCGGGAAGCCGAGGTCGTTGCCCCCGAGCCGCACGAGCACGACGTCGGCGCCGCCGGCCAGCGCGTCGAGCTGCGCGGGTACCGTCTGCCCGCCGCGCTCCCGCGGCGCCGTGAGGTCCGCCGTCGTGGCCCCGTCGCAGGCCGCGTCCACCAGCTCGGCGCCGACGGCCGCCGCGGCGACGCGGACGGACGCGGCCACGGTCCGGCCGCAGACCCCGGGGTCGCCGGGTACGGGCTCCGCCGGGCCCGTGCCGGTCGAGTACGAGTCGCCGAGGGACACGATGCGCAGCGGCTCCGCCGTCTCGGTCGGCTCCACCGGGCCCGGACCCGAGCAGCCGCCCACGATGAGGAGCAGCCCCGTCAGGAGCGCCCCCAGCACGGCCCCGCGGCGAGGCACCGCGGGCCGTCGTGACCAGGCCCGGGACGCGGTCCGGCGGTTCGCGGGAGCGGGGGCGTCGTCGGCGTGGTCCATCCCGTCGACCCTACGCGAGGGCCGTGGGCGGATCCCTGGACGGGAGGAGCCGGATCAGTCCTCGGCGCCGCGTCGGCGGACGTAGACGACCACGGCCACGATGAGCCCGACCAGGAGGCCGGCGGCCAGCGGGAAGAGGAAGCCGCCCGGGCCGATCTGCGTCACGACGCTGCCGTGGTCGATGCGCGTGTCGACGACGCCGGGCACGTCGAGCCCCGGGTAGCCCTCGGTGCCCTGCGCGAAGGAGGTGATGAGGAGCGTGACGATGACCGCCGCGCCCACCACGAACGCGGCGAGGAACCCCAGTACCGCGGATCCGACCACCGATGCGCGGTGCGGGTCGGTGGCGTGCGTCCGGTGCAGGGTGGCGTGCGACATTGTGGAGCTCCAGGGGTCGATGACCTGGGCCACGGTACCCGCGTCCTCCAAGTGGAGGACAGTCCCCCGATCGGGGAGCGCGTGCGCGGCACCCCGCGAGGACCCGGCGGGGCTGTCAAGGCCCTTGGCGCCTCCGGGTCGTCGGGCGTCGGGTGGAGGGACGTCCACGACGAGATGGAGGCACTCCCATGACCGACCTCACGACCGAACGGCGCACCTGGGCCGAGCTGCTCCGACGACCCGGGCCCTGGATCCAGGTGCACGTCGACGACTCCGTCGACACGGCCGATCCCCCGCAGGTGCTCGAGACCCGGCGGCGGAGCGTCGTCGACCGGCTCGCCCGCGACGGCGCGTCCGACGAGGACCTCGCGCTGGTCTCGTCGGCGCTCGCGCACGAGCCCGCGCCCGGCGGCCCGCGCACCCGCATCGTCCTCGTCGAGGGCGGCGAGCTGGTCCTCGACGAGTCGATCCCCGGCATCCCCACCGAGCCCGAGTCCGTGGGCGTCGTCCCGGTCCCCGACCTCGTGCCCCTCCTGGAGCGCGAGCCCGAGCGCATCGCCTACGTGGTCGTGGAGACCAGCCGGGATGGCGGCGAGGTGCGCGTCCTGAGGGCGGGCGCGGACCAGCTCGTCGACGAGCGCTCCGTCGAGGGCCGGACCGACACGCTGCACGCGGTGCAGACGGGCGGGTGGCGCCAGGACCGGCTGCAGCACCACGCGGAGGAGATCTGGCGCCAGACGCAGGGCGAGCTCGCCGAGCGCGTCGACGAGGTCGTCCGGCGGCACCGGCCGCGCCTCCTCGTCGTCGCCGGCGACATCCGGGCCCGCCAGCTGCTCGAGGGGGAGCTCGGAGCGGAGGCCCGGGCGATCCTGGCGGTGGAGCCGACGAACACGCGCGCCGACGGCGCCGACGGCCGGGCCCTCGAGGACCGGACGCGGACGGAGCTGCAGCGGATCCTGGCGGCGGGCGAGCGCGACGTCCTCGACCGCGTGGCCCAGCACGAGGGCCGCGGCGACGGCTGGGCGGAGACGCGGGTGGGTGCCGTCGTGCGCGCCCTCGCGAGCGCCCAGGTCGACACCCTCGTGCTCGACGCCGACGCGCTCCGCGACCAGCGCCTGCTGGCGCTCGGCGACGCCCCGTGGATCGCGGCCGCCCCGGAGGACGCGCTCGGCGCCGAGGTCCTGGGGCACGTCCCGGCGCACGTCGCGCTCACCCGGGCCGCGCTGCTGACCGACGCGCGCATCGTCCTCGCGGACTCGACCACGGCGCCCGACGGCCCGGACGCGATCGGCCTGCCCGGCGGCGCGTCCGACGCCGCCCTCCTGCGCTGGCCCGAGGGCCCGGCGGTACCGGGGACGGGCACGACCGCGTGAACGCCGTCCCCGACCCCGCACGCCGCGCACCCACCATCGACACGAGCCCCGAGGAGGCACCATGACCGACGCACCCGCCCACGACGACCTGCCCCTGCCCGACTTCGACCACATCCCGCTCGCGACGCTCCCGCAGCGGCTCCTGCCCCTGGACGAGCGGCAGCTCCTGCTGCTCGTCGCCTACGAGGGCGCGCACGGGGACCGCCTCCCGGTGATGCAGGTGCTCGAACGGCGCCTCGAGGCGCTGCGCGGCGGCGCCGAGCCCGCCGGCCGCGTCCCGGAGACCATGCCCGAGGTCGCGCAGGGCGGTCACGTGCCGCAGGTCACGCCGGCGACGAGCGGACCGCCCGTGAACCCGCCGTCGCACGGCGACCCGACGAACCCCGCGCAGCCCCGCTGAGCCACGCAGGGCCCGCGAACGGGAAGAGCCCCGCCCCTCCGTGAGGAGGAGCGGGGCTCGAGGGTGGATCTGAGGGGATTCGAACCCCTGACCCCCTGCATGCCATGCAGGTGCGCTACCAACTGCGCCACAGACCCGTTCTCCGCTTCCCTGCGGAAGCGACTCGTCTACATTACTACACATTCCGACCGCCCCATGACCAGGGCATCCTCCCCGCTCATCCCGGCGCGTCCCGCCGCGCGGATCCGGGCGGACGGGGCCGTGACCGGGCGCGGGGCGCACGGACGACGGGCCGGGCCGGGCGCCTCAGGGGCGCGTCGGCCGGCCCGGGCCGGGGCCGATCAGGATGCGGACGGGCTCGGCTCGATCTCGAGCTCGACCACGGGGCAGTCCTTCCAGAGGCGCTCCAGCGAGTAGTACATGCGGTCCTCCTCGGTGAAGACGTGGGCGACGACGTCGCCGAAGTCGAGGAGGATCCAGCGGCCCTCGCTCTTCCCCTCGCGGCGCAGCGGCTTGGCGCCGGCCTCGATCATCTTGTCCTCGATCTCGTCGGCGACCGCCTGCGCGTTCCGCTCGTTGCGGGCCGAGGCGATGAGGAAGACGTCGGTGAGGGGCAGGGGCCCGGAGACGTCGAGCGCGACCAGGTCGATGGCCTGCTTGGAGTCGGCGGCGGATGCGGCGACCTTGAGCAGGTCGAGGGCGCGGGGAGAAGCGGTCACAGAGTCCTTCCGGGACGGGTGGGGTGGTGCAGGGGTTCAGAATACATTCGTCATGAACGCGACGATGACGAGGCCCGCGCCGATGACGGCGACTCCCCCGGCCGTGACGGCCGCGACGACGGGCGCGGTGAAGCGCTTGCGGGGCGGCGGCTGCACGACGGCGCGCGTCGAGGTATGGGTGCTGACCGCCCGGCTCGCGCGGACGGGCTCCGAGTCGGAGCCGCCCGGGGCGTGGTCGTGGTCGTCGCCCTGCTCGAGGATCCGGTCCATGTCGGCCGTGTCGAAGCGGTCCGGGTGGGTGCCCATGGACCCCAGGCTGCGGGGCAGGTCGATCGACCCGGTGATGATGATCTCGCCCGTGCTGTTCAGCGCCTGCTGCATGTCGCCGGCGTGCGGCACGGTCGGGAGGATGAAGTGGTTGCCGGTGTGCGGCTGGTCCTCGTCGACCTGGTCCTGCACCGACCAGTGGCCGGTCGGCGGCGTGAACGGCGTTCGTGCGTCGGCGGCGGATCCGGTCGGCTCGGCCGCGCGGTCCCCGGGGTCGACGCCCTCGAGGTCCTCGGCCGCGGCGGACGCGCGGGTGCCGAACGCGGGCTCGAGCGACGGGGCCGCGGCGCCGGTCGTCCACGACGCGGGCTCGAGGGAGGGGGCCGGCCGCGGGTCCTCGTCCCGGCTCGGCGTGTGCGCGGCCAGCGGCGGCACCGTCGGCTGCTCCCCCGAGGCGTCGACGTCGCGGCCGGCGGCGTCGCCCGAGGGCACGATGGGCGCGAAGGGCCACGCGGAGGGGGTCTCGGCGGACGGCGTCGCCGCCGCGGGGGTCACGGCGGACGGCGTCGCACCGTCCGAGGTCTCCCGGGCATCGCGGTCGGCGTCGACGTCCCCGGCGGGGGCCGCCTCGACCGCAGCCGTGTCCTGCCCGGGGACGGCATCCGCATCGGCGTCGGCATCGACGTCGGCGGCGCGGCGGTAGGCGCTGCCGTAGGGCGCGCGCGGGCGGGGCGCGGTCCGCGACCCGCGGCCGTAGCGGGCGTACGGCGGCACGGATGCGCCGGATCCGGCGGGGGGCGCGTCGTCGACGGCCACGGCGTCGCGGGAGCCGGTCTCGGCGGCGTCATCGCCGTCGCGATCGGCCGAGGGACCAGCCGGCGTCGCGGACGGGGAGCCCGGTGCGTCCTCGTGCTCGGATCCGCGCTGCTGGCGGGCGGCCTCCTCGGCCTCGCGGATGGCGCGGAGCTGGCGCCGGGTCAGCACCCCGCCCGAGAGGAGGATGGCGGAGGTCTCGGGGCCCACGCCGGTCGGTGCGGGCGCAGGGGCGGCCGCGGGGACCTCGGGCGCGGATCCCCCGACGGACGGATCCGTCGGGGGCGCATCCACCGGGACGCCGGCGACCGCGGCGTCCTCGGACACGGCGTCCTCGGGAGCGGTGCGCTCGGAGGCGGCGTCCTCGGGAGCGGTGGCGCTGGTCGACGCGGCGTCCGACGAGGCCGCGGCGCTGTCATCGGAGGCGGAGGCGGAGGCCGAGCCGGAGCCGGAGGGATCCGACGTCTGCACGGCGGCCTCGGGAGGATCCGTGGGGGCCTCCTGGCCGACCGGGGCGTCGTCCGCCTCGTCGATGCCGAGCGCGAGGGCACGGGCCCGCTCGGCGGCGCGCATCTCGCGGCGGCTGAGACCGAGCGTCTGGGGAGCGGGACCGTCGTCGAACGAGGTCGGCCCGGAGTCGGGCGCGTCGTGGGAGGGGGTCATTGCGGGCTCCGATACAGGTGGTGCTTGGAGATGTACTGGACGACCCCGTCGGGGACGAGGTACCACACGGGGAAGCCCCGTCCGACTCGGCTCCGGCAGTCGGTCGAGGAGATGGCCAGCGCCGGCACCTCCAGTAATCTTACGTCGGCGTGCGGGAGGCCGCTCTCGGTGAGGTCGTGGCCGGGACGCGTCACGGCGACGAAGTGCGCGAGGTCCCACAGCTCCGCGACGTCCTTCCACCCGAGGATCTGCTGGATGGCGTCCGCGCCCGTGATGAAGAAGAGCTCCGCGTCCGGGTGCGTGCGCCGGATGTCGCGGAGCGTGTCGATCGTGTAGGTGGTGCCGGCCCGGTCGATGTCGACGCGGCTGACGGTGAACCGCGGGTTCGCCGCGGTCGCGATCACGGTCATGAGGTAGCGGTGCTCGCCGTCGGTGACCGTCTGCTTCTGCCACGGCTGGCCCGTGGGGACGAAGATCACCTCGTCGAGCTGGAGGTGCTGCTGCACCTCGCTCGCGGCCACGAGGTGGCCGTTGTGGATGGGGTCGAACGTGCCGCCCATGACCCCGATGCGGAGGCGCGGGGTCGCGGGTGTCGTCATCTGGCGGGTGCTCGCGCTCAGTGCGCCTGGTCCGCGGTGCCGTGGCCCTGCTCGGCGACGGGGGGCTTGCCCCACTTCTCCGAGTGGCGGTTGCTCACGTCGCGGAAGCTGAACATGACCACGCCGAGGGCGATGAACGCGACCGCGGCGACGGCCGGGAACACCCAGAGCGGAGCGGCGAGCTCCATGGCGTGCTCGGTCTCGGCGAGGATGGTGGTGGTCAGCGCGTGCATGGGATCTCCGTTCGTGGCACGCCCCGTGGTGCGGAGGCGGCGCCTGCCATCCTATCGGCGGCCCCTTCGCGGGGTGCACCCGGCCTGGGCGAGCCGTGGTCCCGGCCCGACCTCCGCCCGGACTCCGTCCGGTCAGCCGCGGACCTGTCCGCTCCCCCGCACGACCCACTTGGTGCTCGTCAGCTCCTGCAGGCCCATGGGTCCCCGCGCGTGCAGCTTCTGCGTGGAGATCCCCACCTCGGCGCCGAAGCCGAACTCGGATCCGTCGGTGAAGCGGGTGGACGCGTTCACCATCACGACGGCCGAGTCCACGGCGGCGAGGAAGCGCTCCGCCACGGCCACGTCGGACGTGACGATGGACTCGGTGTGGTGCGTCGACCAGCGGGAGATGTGCGCCACCGCGTCCTCCACCGAGTCGACGACGCGCACGGCCAGGTCGAGCGAGAGGTACTCGGCGGCCCAGTCCTCCTCCGTGGCGGGCACGGCCGCGGGCCACAGAGCGCGGACGGCGTCGTCGCCGTGCACCGTCACCCCGCGGTCGCGGAGGGCGTCGAGCACGTCGGGGAGGAGGCGCGGCGCGGCGTCCCGGTGGACGAGCAGCGTCTCCATGGCGTTGCAGACGCTCGGGCGGCTGACCTTCGCGTCGACGGCGATGCCGACCGCCATCCGCGCGTCGGCGGAGGCGTCGAGGTAGACGTGCACGACGCCCGCGCCGGTCTCGATCACGGGCACGGTCGACTCCTCGACGACCGTGCGGATGAGCTCGGCGGAGCCGCGCGGCACCAGCACGTCGACCAGTCCCCGCGCGCGCATCAGGCGGGCGGCACCGGCCCGCCCGTGCGCGTCCACGGTCTGCACGGCGTCGGCGGGGAGGCCGGCGCCCTCGAGCGCCGTGCGCATGACGTCGACGAGGACGGCGTTGGTGCCGAGCGCCGCCGAGCCCCCGCGGAGGACGACCGCGTTGCCGCTCTTGAGCGCCAGGGCGGCGATGTCGACGGTCACGTTCGGCCGGGCCTCGTAGATGGCGCCGACCACGCCGAAGGGGACGCGCACCTGGGACAGCAGGAGTCCGTTCGGCAGCGTGCGGCCGCGCACGACGTGGCCGAGCGGGTCGTCGAGCGCGCGGATCCCGGCCACGGCGTCGGCGAGCGAGGCGACGCGGCGCGCGTCCAGGGTCAGACGGTCGAGGAGGCCCGTCGCGAGCCCGGCGGCCCGGCCCGCCTCGAGGTCCCGGGCGTTGGCCGCGACGATGCGGTCGGCGTGCGCGAGCAGGGCGGTGGCGACGGCGTCGAGCGCCGCGTCGCGCTCACCGGAGGTGCGGGCGGCGACGGCGGTGGACGCGGCGCGAGCGGCCTCCAGGATCCGCTCGAGCTCCGCGTCCGGGCCGGGGGTGCCGGTGTGCGCGGTGCGGGCGTCGGGCGCGGCGGGAGCGGTGGAGGCGATCGTGGGCATGGACGGAAGCCTAGCCAGCGGTCCGACGACGGGGTGGACGCGCGGCGTGCGGCGGAGCGCGGCGCCGGTCAGGCGCGGGGGGCGAACCAGGTGCCGACGTGTCCGCCGCCGAGGGCATCCGCGACCTGCGCGGTCGAGGTGAGGAGCACGCCCGTGCCGGCCTCCGTGGCCAGGCGCGCGGCGGCGACCTTGGTGACCGCTCCCCCGGTGCCGACGCCCGTGCCGGTGCTGCCGATCTCGACGCCCGCGAGCTCGTCGCCGAAGTCGACGTGCGCGATGCGGCGCGCGCCCGGCTCCTGGGGCGGACGCGTGTAGAGCGCGTCCACGTCGGAGAGGAGCAGCAGGAGGTCCGCGTCGACCAGCCGCGCGACGAGCGCCGCCAGCCGGTCGTTGTCGCCGAAGCGGATCTCGTGCGTCGCCACCGTGTCGTTCTCGTTGACGATGGGCAGGAGCCGGAGGCCGAGGAGGCGCTCCATGGCGCGCTGCGCGTTCTCGCGGTGGTCCGGCGCGGCCAGGTCGCCGGCGGTGAGGAGCACCTGCCCCGCGACGATGCCGTAGCGGTCGAGGCTCTCCTGGTAGCGGAAGACGAGCACGCTCTGCCCGACTGCCGCGGCCGCCTGCTGCGTCGCGAGGTCCGCCGGGCGGTCGTCGAGGCGGAGGAACGGCATGCCCGTGGCGATCGCGCCCGACGACACCAGGACGACCTCGGCGCCGCGCGCATGGACCGCCGCGATCGCGTCGACGAGGGGACCGATCTGCCCGGCGTTCTCGCCGCTGATGGACGACGAGCCCACCTTCACGACGATGCGGCGGGCCGTGGCGATGCCCGCGCGCGCGGTCGTGCCCATCGCCTACGCCCTCTCGTCCGCGGGGGCGTCCTCGTCGGTCGCGTCGTCGTCCGCCCACAGCCCGGCCTCGCCCTCGCGCACGAGCTGGGCCCGCGCCTCGGCCTTGGCGTCCATGCGGGCGAAGTAGTCCTCGCGACGCGCCTGGTTGGTGCGGCGGTTGAGCGGGTCGACGCGGGCGTCCGCGCCACGCGGGCTCGTGATGAGCTCCGCGGTGGAGGTCAGGGTGGGCTCCCAGTCGAAGACCACGCCGCTGCCCTCGCCGATGACGACGCTGGATCCGGCGACGGCCCCGGCCTTGAACAGCCCGTCCTCGACGCCGAGCTTCGCGAGCCGGTCCGCCAGGTAGCCGACGGCCTCGTCGTTGGTGAAGTCGGTCTGCTGCACCCAGCGCTCCGGCTTCGTGCCGAGCACCCGGTAGATGTCGCCGTAGCTGCCGCCGTCGACGCGGATGGTGAAGGGCTTCTCGTCCACCGCCCGCGGGCGCAGCACGATGCGCGGGGCCTCGGGCTCCTCGGCGGCCTTGGCGCGGGCGTCCTCCACGAGCTCGGCCAGGGCGAAGGACAGCTGGCGCAGGCCCTCGTGGCTGACCGTGGAGATGTCGAACACGCGGTAGCCGCGCGCCTCGAGCTCGGGGCGCACGAGCTCGGCGAGCTCCTGGGCCTCCGGGACATCGATCTTGTTCAGCGCGATGAGCTGGGGGCGCTCGAGCAGCGGCACCTGGCCCGCGGGCACCGGGTACGCGGCGAGCTCGGTGAGGATAATGTCGAGGTCCGAGATCGGGTCCCGTCCGGGATCGAGCGTCGCGCAGTCCAGGACGTGCAGCAGCGCGGAGCAGCGCTCGACGTGGCGGAGGAACTCGAGACCGAGGCCCTTGCCCTCGCTCGCGCCCTCGATGAGCCCGGGCACGTCGGCGACGGTGTACCGGGAGTCCGCCACCTCGACCACGCCGAGGTTCGGGTGCAGGGTCGTGAACGGGTAGTCGGCGATCTTCGGCTTCGCGGCGGAGATGGACGCGACGAGGCTCGACTTGCCCGCGGACGGGTAGCCGACGAGCGCCACGTCGGCGACGACCTTCAGCTCGAGGACGACGTCGCCCTCGTAGCCCTGCGTGCCGAGGAGCGCGAAGCCGGGGGCCTTGCGCTTGGTGGTGGCGAGCGACGCGTTGCCGAGCCCGCCCTGCCCGGCCTCGGCCGCGACGAAGCGCATGCCGGGCGTGGCCATGTCGGCGAGCTCCTGGCCGTCGGCGTCCTTGACGACCGTCCCGACGGGCACGGGGAGCTCGAGGGTCTCGCCCAGCGTGCCGTGGCGGTGGTCGCCCATGCCGGGGCCGCCGTTCCGGGAGGAGCGGTGCGGGCCGCGGTGGTAGGCCAGCAGGGTCGTGACCTGCGGATCGGCGACGAGGACGATGTCCCCGCCGTTGCCGCCGTTGCCGCCATCGGGGCCGGCGAGGGGCTTGAACTTCTCGCGGCGGACAGAGACGCAGCCGTTGCCGCCGTTTCCCGCCCGCAGGTGGAGGGTCACGGTGTCGACGAATGTCGCCATGTCTGTCGCTCGTTTCTTCTCGGGGTGTCTCCTGCGGAACGCACGCAAGGGCGGGCCGAGGCCCGCCCTTGAGGTGCTGCGCGGCAGAGCCGCTGCAGGATCGTGCTGTCGGCCTGCGCTAGGCCGGGACGACGATGTTGACGACCTTGCGGCCGCCCTTGACGCCGAACTCCACCGAGCCGGCGGAGAGGGCGAACAGCGTGTCGTCGCCGCCACGGCCGACGTTGACGCCGGGGTGGAAGTGCGTGCCGCGCTGGCGGACGATGATCTCGCCGGCGCCGACGACCTGGCCGCCGAAGCGCTTCACGCCGAGGCGCTGGGCGTTCGAGTCACGGCCGTTGCGGGTAGAGCTCGCGCCCTTCTTGTGTGCCATCTGCTTCTCCCTGCGTTCTCGTGCTAGTTGATCTCGGTGACCTGGACGCGCGTGAGGTCCTGGCGGTGCCCCTGGCGCTTCTTGTACCCGGTCTTGTTCTTGAACTTCTGGATGACGATCTTGGGACCGCGGAGGTCGTTCAGGATCTCGGCGCTGACGGTGACGTCGGCGAGCTTCGCGGCGTCCGTGGTGATGGTGTCGCCGTCGACGAGCAGGACCGCGGGGAGCACGACCTTGCCGCTCTGCTGGTTCTTGACCCGGTCCATCGTGACGATGGTCCCGACCTCGACCTTCTCCTGCCGACCGCCGGCGCGCACAACTGCGTAAACCACTTTTCCGTACCTGTTTTCTCTCGCGGGCTTGACTCACTGGGGACATGACGCCCTGTGGCCCGAATCATTGGAGGAAGTCTGCATGCAGGCGCACGACCTCGGGGGTCGGCGCATGCCAGCGACTCACGTTACCGGAACGCCGGACAGGGGTCAAACCGCGGACCCCCGGCGTCCTCCATGGATCATACGCGAGCATCCGGGTGCATCGCCGCACGCGCGCCGGGCGCGTCGCGACGCGGACCGACGCGGGATCCGACGCGGCGGGCTCCTGCCTATGCTCGCAGGATGACCGTGCTCCTCGACCGACCCGCGTGGCCCGCGCACGGCACGCTGTGGGCGCACCTGGTGAGCGACGCGTCGCTCGACGAGCTGCACGCCTTCGCGCGCGCCGCCGGGATCCCGGAGCGGAGCTTCGACCGCGACCACTACGACGTGCCGGAGGCGCGGCACGCGGAGCTGGTGGCGCGCGGCGCCCTCCCCGTGTCGAACCGGGACCTGGTGCGGAGGCTGCAGGCCAGCGGGCTGCGCGTCACCCAGCGCGAGCGCAGGGCGCCCGAGGCCTGACGG
This sequence comes from Clavibacter sp. GW821-FHT01D01, assembly GCF_059422605.1. NCBI lineage: Bacteria > Bacillati > Actinomycetota > Actinomycetes > Micrococcales > Microbacteriaceae > Clavibacter > Clavibacter sp. GW821-FHT01D01. Next base: position 64 of record NZ_JBWKXC010000005.1, on the reverse strand, counting down.
CCGTCCGCACGGCGCACGACGAGGGGCCCGGAGCATGCGCTCCGGGCCCCTCGTCGTGGGGGGG
>NZ_JBWKXC010000004.1:134780-273261 GCF_059422605.1 Clavibacter sp. GW821-FHT01D01 | reverse complement strand
GGCAAGGTCGTCGGCAGCGTCAGATGGGTAGAAGAGACAGGCCCCCGCAGGAGCGGGGGCCGTCGTCGTGTCGTCGCGGCGCCGGTGCGCGCCGCGACCGGGATCAGTCGGCGAGGATCGCGTACAGCGCGCGCCGCGTCTCGTCGAGCTTCGCCGCCGCGGCCTGGCGCTGGGCGTCGGTCGCGTCGTGCATGAGGGGCTTCACGACGCCCATGAGCTTCATGAGGCTCGTCTGGAACGCGTCCTCGCCCTCGGACCTGTCGGTCGTGGCGGCCCAGGCGGCGTCGATCGACGCCCGGTTCTCCTCGACGTGGGCACGGCCCGCGTCCGTGAGGGAGTAGACGCTCTTCGCGCCGGACTCGTCGGCGACGATGAGGTCCTCGTCGACGAGCTGCTGGAGCGTCGGGTACACGGAGCCGGGGCTGGGGCGCCAGGCGCCCTCGCTCTTCGCGGCGATGCCGGTGATGAGCCCGTAGCCGTTGGACGGCGCCTCGGCGAGCAGGGAGAGGATCGCGAGGCGGACGTCGCCGCGGCGGGCGCGTCCCCGTCCGCCGCGTCCGCGGCCCGGGCCGAAGCCGGGGCCGCCGAAGCCGCCCATGCCCGGGAAGCCGGGGAACCCGGGGAAGCCCGGGAAGCCGCCGCCCTCGCCGGGCTGGAAGCCGCGGGCGAGCGGGTGCCCCGGCATGATGCGCGGGCGTCCGCCGCGGTGGTGCTGCAGGCGGGGCTCGTGGCGGTCGGCGGGGACGCCGTCCCGGGGGCGGGACGGCAGGTGGTCGTGGTCGTGGTCGTGGGTGCGCATGGGCGCTCCTTCCGGGGAGGTGATGTCGGGGATCGGGACGTTCTGTCGCGATGTAGCAACGATATATCGACGACTATCGGATGTCAACACCTCGATCTCGACTGCGCGGAGGCGGATGCCCGGATCCCCGGGCTGCGGGCCCCCGAACCTGGCCTTCCCCTGGGAAAGGAGGACCGGCCCCAACCCGTTCTCCTCCGGCGCCGAAGTCCCTGTGTCGCCCGGGGGTACCGGGCACGGATCCCGTCCACACAGCGAAGGAAATGTCATGCGCAACCTCACCAAGTCGGTCTTCGGCCTCGCCACCGCGGGCTTCCTCGTCGTCGGCCTTGCGGCCTGCTCGACGCCCGCCGAGACCCCCTCGTCCTCCAGCTCCGCCGCGCCGTCCGCGTCCGCGACGACCGAGGCCGACCCCACGCCGCTCGCGTCGATCCCGACCCTGACCGGCGTCGACACCCAGGTCACCCTCGACTCCGGCTTCACCGGCGCCCTCACGACCCTGGGCCTGACCCCCGGCGTCATCGGCACCGCCACCCTCGACGGCGCCACCGGCACCCTCGCGTTCCCCATCACCGGCGGCAACGTGGACTACTACGACCCCGAGATGGACTACCGCCCCTACGTCCAGGGCGAGATCGACCACGACGGATCCGGCATCAGCCTCACCGCCGGCGACACCATCGTGAAGCTCACCGACTTCGTCATCGACCCCGGCACCAGCCGCCTCACCGGCTCGGTCCAGGTCGGCGACGGCGAGGTCATGAACGACGTCTACATCTTCAACCTCGACGGCACGACCCTGAACCCGCTCCAGATGGAGGGCGACAACGCCGTCCTCGAGGGCACCACCGTCAAGGTCAGCCCCGACGCCGCCGCACTGCTGAACACCACCTTCGGCACCGACGCCGTCACCGACGAGCTCGTCGTCGGCATCGCGAAGATCACCGTCAACACCAAGTAGCACCCACCCGGCACACGCCGGGAACGCACCACCTGCGATCACAGCGGAACGCATCGACGGCCTCGTCTCCCTCCGGGAGCTGGGGCCGTCGGCGCGTCCGGGCCCGATCGGCGCCGCGCGGGCCCCTCGGACGCCCCGCGGATCGGTAGCCTGGGCACCAGACGCACTGCCGACGCCCGGGGGGCCGTCGGCATCGCCGCCGGCGGAGCGCGGTCGACCACGGTCGACGCGACCGCCGCACCCCGGACGGACCTCCCCGAGATCCCGACGGATGGGAGGCGACCGCACCGTGCTCGACTCGCTGACGCTCCGCGTCGCCTTCGGCGTCGCCACCCTCACGCTGTTCCTGCTCTTCGCGCTGGTCACGTTCCGCAGCACCCGCTCGGCCTTCAGCTTCTGGTGGTGCAGCGCCCTCGCGCTGTTCATGGCCGGATCGCTGCTCTACCTCCGTGACGGCACCGTCGACCAGGTCTGGGCGAACCCGCTCGGCAACGGGCTCAACGTCGCCGGGGCCGCCGCCGTCTGGATGGGGAGCCGGTCCCTGCGCGGGCGCCCGACGCCGTGGTGGCTCGTGGTCGCCCCGGCGGTCGTCGTGGTCGTCGTCTCCTGCGCGGACACGCCCGCGACGAACGACTGGTCCGCGGGGCCGCTGTACCTCGGGCTGATGAGCACCCTCATCGGCCTGTCGACGCGCGAGCTCGCCCTCCTCGAGGCCGGGCTGTCCCGCACGCGCTGGCCGCTCCTGCTCTCCTCGGGGGCGCTGGCCGCGTACTACGCCGCCCGGTTCGCCGTCTTCCTCGCGACCGGGCCGCGCAGCCCCGCCTTCACGACGTGGTTCGGCACCCCGTCGACGACGCTCATCACCCTGGTGCTCCTCGTCGTGGTGTCGTTCAGCATGGCGTCGCTCAGCGGAGAGCAGGTCGCGCGGATGCTCGCCGCCTCCGCCGCCCGTACACGGCAGGAGCTGATCGAGGGCGGCGGCGTCCAGCGGCGGCTCCTGCCGCAGTCCGTGCCCGACGTGCCGGGCTACGAGGTCGCGGGCGAGTGCGTGCCGAGCGGGGAGGTCAGCGGCGACTTCTTCGACTGGCACCGCACCCCGGACGGCATCGTCGTGACCCTCGCCGACGTGATGGGGAAGGGCGTCGGCGCCGCGGTCATCGCGGCGACCGTGCGCGCGTCGCTCCGCACCGCCCTCCCGACCCTCGACCCCGGCCGCACGCTCGCCGTCGTCGACCGGGCCGTCGAACCGGACCTCGACGCGAACGGCGCCTTCGTCACCCTGCTGCACCTGCGGCTCGACGCGGCGAGCGGCGACGTCGCGATCGTGGACGCCGGGCACGGCCTCGGGCTCATCTGCCGGGCGGACGGCTCGCGCGAGCAGATCCCGTCGCGCAACCTGCCCCTCGGCGCGCTGGGCGAGCAGGAGTGGGTGACGAGCACCGTCCACCTCGGCCCCGGCGACCTGCTGCTCGTCTGCAGCGACGGCGTGCTCGACCTCTTCGACGGGACCGTGGCGGCACTCGACCGCGCGGCGGACGCCGCGACGGCGGCCGGGCCCAGCGCCGCCGGAGCGGTCGCGGGCATCACGGGCCTCGCGCCGGCGGGCACGCTGCCCGACGACGTGACGGTCGTCGCCGTGCGCCGCACCGCCTCCCCGGCGTGAGGGCGCCGGGCCGACCTGGTTGACTCGAGGTCGGCACGGACGGATCGGGGCGGGCATGCAGGACGGGACGACGACGGACGCGACGGCGGGGGACGCGACGACGGACGCCCGCCGGGACGCCGCGGCGCTCCTCGGGCGCCGGCGGGCGGTGTACGCGTTCATGCTCGTGTTCGGCATCGGCATGTCCTCGTGGGTGGTCCGGACGCCCGCCGTCCGGGACCTCCTGGCGGCGTCCACGGCCGAGATGGGCCTCGTGCTGCTCGGCCTCTCCGTCGGGTCGATGACCGGGGTGCTGACGTCGGCCGCCTTCGTGCGCCGGCACGGCGTGCGCCTCACGGTCGCGCTCGGCGGGGCGTCCTTCACGGCGGGCATCGCGCTCGTCGGGATCTCCGCGAGCCTCTCCTCCACCCCCGGCGTGTTCGTCGGGCTCGCCCTGACCGGGCTGGGCATCGGCTTCTCGGAGATCGCGCTGAACCTCGAGGGCGCGGCCATCGAGACGGCGCTCGGACGCTCGGTGCTCCCCGCGATGCACGGGTGCTTCAGCCTGGGCACGGTGCTGGGGTCGGTGGTGGGGATCGGCCTCACCGCGGTCGACTTCCCCGTCGTCGGGCAGCTCCTCGCCGTCGCGGCGCTCGGCGGCGTCCTGCTCGTCACCGTCGTCCGGTCAGTGTCGCCCGCCACGGGACGCGTCGACCGGGACGCGTCCGCGGAGGCGGCGGGATCCCCGCGCCGGTCGCTGCTGCAGGCCATGCGGGAGCGGCGCGTGCTGATGCTGGGCGCCATCGTGCTGGCCCTCGCCCTGGCGGAGGGCTCCGCGATGGACTGGCTGCCGCTCCTGATGGTCGACGGACACGGCGCGTCGCCGACCGTCGGCACGGTCGTGTTCACGGCGTTCGCGGCCGCCATGACCGTCGGCCGGTTCGTCGGCGCGCCGCTCCTCGCGCGCTTCGGCAACGCGGCCGTGCTCCGGGTGAGCGCGCTCGTCTCGGCGGCCGGCATCGCCGTCGTCGTGTTCGTCGACAGCCCCGTCGCGGCCGGATGCGCGGTCGTGCTGTGGGGGCTGGGTGCCGCCCTCGGCTTCCCCGTGACGCTCTCCGCGGCCGCCGACGGCGACGACCCCACGTCGTCCGTCGCCGCGGTCGCGACGGTCGGCTACGTCGCCTTCCTCGTCGGCCCTCCCGTGCTCGGCTTCCTGGGCGAGCACTTCGGGCTCCGCGGCGCGATGGTGCTGGTGCTCGTCCTCGTCGCCGCGGCGTCGCTCCTCGCGCAGGCCGCGGGTCCCCGGGCGGGACGGGACGGCGGGACCCCGCTCAGCCGATCGTGACCTCGAAGCCGGCGACGCTGCGGGTCACCGTGCCCGTGGACAGCTCGACGAGCAGTGTGGTGACGCTCGTGTCGCGGTGGTTCCGCGGGTACTCGTCGCTGGCCCCGCGGGCCGGGTCCGGCACCGTCTCGAGCAGGGCGAAGCGGCCGTTGGGGGTGACCGTGAGCCCCGTGATCCGGGTCGCCGGGTCCGCGGGCACGTAGACGTCGCTCGCCGAGCCGTCGCGGACGACCACCAGCCGCTGCGTGGCCGCGCCCGTGGCGGGATCCAGCGCCGTGCGCACGCGCAGCACCGCGCCGTCGTCGCCGGGCACGAACGAGATGGCCCCGTCGTACTGCAGGTCCTGGCCGCCCGTCTCGGTGGGGAGCGTCGTCTGCTGGGCGGTGCGCAGGTCGATCTCGGTCGTCGTGCCCGGATCCGTGACCGCGAGGCGCGTGCCGTCCGCCGAGAACGGCCCGAGCGTGCCGTGCCGCCCGAGCGGCACGATCGGCGCCGACCCGTCGACGGTGATGAGGTAGAGGTCGCCGTCCTGCCCGTGCGCCACCAGCTGGGGCCGCCCGGGGACGAAGCCCCAGGCCTGCGCGGAGACCGCCCGCCCGTCGAGACCGAGCACGGGCTCGGGGGCGGCGCCGGCCGCCACGTCGTCGACCATGAGCGTGTCGTCGAAGCGCCCGCCGTCGGCGCTCGTGAAGCGGAAGCCGACGGTGGTGCCCGTGTCCTCGGCGTGGAGGTCCTGCAGCGTCCCGCGGTCGGGCAGCGGCAGCGGGACCTGGCCGGAGCCGTCGAGCGCGGCGATGACGAGGCCGTTCGTGCCGTCGTCCTCGAGCGTCGCGACGACGAGGGACTGCCCGACGACGGCGTACTCCTGGATCCTCGTCGCCTCGAACACGACGTCGCTCGCGCCGGATCCGGTGCCCGCCACCCGCTGCCGGACGATGCGGTCCGCCTGCTGCTCGCCGCCGCGGACGAGCACGTGCATGCCGGGGTCGCCCGTGCGGAACGAGGTGCGGAGGTCGGCCGCCGGACCGCCGCCGATGCCCTGCACGCCGTCGACGGCGACCGTGTAGTCGGCGTCGTAGGCGAGCGGTCGCGCGAAGTCGATGACGATGCGGTCGGCCTGCGTGTCGACCGTGAACTCGGCGCCGGGCTCCAGCCGCACGCGCGACGCGTCGACGGGCTGGAGCGGGCGGTTCGCCGCGAGCACGAGCCGCTGCCGGGACTGCTGCACGACGGCGAGCGGATCGACGTCGGTGCGCACCAGCCGCGGCCCCTGGCTGCCGGCGGCCGCGAGCAGCCCGCCGCAGACGAGGACGAGCACGACGACCACGGCGGTGAACGCCCGGCGGAAGGCGCGCGGGGAGGCGGCGGCGTCGGTCACGGGCGGCTCAGTAGACGTAGGGGTCGGCGGGCTGCTCGACCTGCTCGACGGTCGCGGGCATGACGGCGAGCGGCTGCCGGCTGCGCGCGCTCGGGTTCGAGGCGAACGGGCCGGTGACCGTGACCCACTCGTCGGTCTCGAGCGTCGACGCCCAGCCGGGCTGGTAGACGGGCACGCCGACGGGCTGCGCGTCGACCGCGCAGCAGGTGACGACGAAGCGGGTCACGTAGAAGACGTCGTCCGGGTCGTCGGGGTCGGCGCTCACGAAGCCCGTGATGTCCACGGACTTCGACGTGAAGAAGGTCGGGTCGGTGGTCTGCGCGAGCAGCTGCGACCAGTCCTTCACGCCCAGGGTCGAGAAGTCGCTCGTGCCGAGGAGCTCCTCGTCGGGCGCCGCGTCGGAGGCGACGGTGCTGGAGTTGAGGGCGCGCTGCGTGACCGTGCTCGTCGTGAGCGTGCGGGGCGGCAGGACGAGGACGGCGACGACCGTGACCGTGACGACGCCGGCGACGGCGAGGCGGGAGGCGCGGGACCGCAGGGACGCGCGGCGGCGGCGTGCGGCGGCGGACGCGGGGTCGGATGCGGCCGAGGACGCGGCTGCCGCGTCGCCCAGGGCGCCGGATCCGTGGTCGTGGTCGTGCTCCTCCGCGGCCTCCGCGGGCCGCAGGGCGAACCCGGCGACGGTCGCGACGAGGCCGATGACGGCCATGATCCCCGTGAAGGCGAAGTAGCGCGGGTGGATGTAGAGGCCGAGCTGCCCGGTGACCGTGAGCCACAGCGTCGAGACGATGCAGGCGGCGAGGAGCACGAGGCCGACCGTGGAGGAGGCCCGGCCCCCGGCGGCGCGGCGGCGGCGCGCACGGCGCGGCCCGCGCGGACCCGACGCGGCGGCCCGGTCGTCGTCGTCGGCGCGGTCGGCGGCGGGCAGGTCGTCGGGCATCCGGTCGTCAGGCGATCGCATTGACACCCCATCCCAGCGCGAGGCTGATCAGCGCGACGACCGAGGTGATCATCACGAGCGTGCGGGTCGAGTAGGTGGTGCGCATGAGCGCGAGCATCTTCACGTCGATGACCGGCCCGAACACCAGGAAGGCGACGATGCCGCCGGGGAGGAACACGGACCCGAACGAGAGCACGAAGAACGCGTCGACGTTGGAGCAGACGGAGACGACGAAGGCGAGGACCATGAGCGCGAGCACGGAGAGGATCGGGCTGCCGCCGAGGGTCACGAGCACCTCGCGCGGCACGGCGACCTGGATGAGGCCGGCCAGCAGGGAGCCGATGACGAGCGCCGGCATGATCGTCGTCGCCTCGCGCCCGAACAGGCCGATCGACTTCCGCACGCGCGCGCCGCCGTGCGCATGCGGGTCCGGCAGGGCGCACTCGGCGCGGAACTCGTCGGTGAGGAGGCGGTCGGGCTGCGGGTGCAGGCTGAAGAGCCAGCCGACGACGTTCGCGATGAGGAAGCCGCCCACGAGCCGGGCCACGAGGATCCAGCCGTCGAAGCCGAACGCGGCGTGCGTCGTGATGATGGTGATCGGGTTGAGGATCGGCGCCGCGAGCAGGAACGTGATCGACTCCGGCACCGTGAAGCCGCGCACCACGAGCCCGCGGGCGAGCGGCACGTTGCCGCACTCGCAGACGGGCAGTGCCATGCCGAGGAACGAGATGCACGCGCGGCGGAGGAACGGGTTGCGCGGCAGGCGCCGCTCGATCACGCCGGGCGGCACCCACACCTGCACGACGATCGACAGCACGATGCCGAGGATCACGAACGGCAGCGACTCGACGATGACGCTCACGGACAGCGTGACGAGGTCCTGGATCCGGTCGGGCAGCACGCCGTCGCCGAGCGCGGGGGAGGCAGCGCGGAGGGCGAGGAGGAGGAGGACGAGGCCGAGGCCCGTCGCGAGGCCGGTGCGGAGGCCCGCGGGGGCCGGGCGGCGGGCGGGGCTCAGGGCGTCGTGGGCGTGCGCGTCGTGGTCGTGCGCGCCGTCGCGGTCGAGCGTCGCGGTGCCGGTGCCGGTGCCGGTGCCGCCGCTGCTGGTGCCGCCGCCGCCGCCGCTGGTGGTCGCGGGAGCCGGGACGGCGGGAGCCGAGGCCGCGGGAGCCGGGCCGGTCCGGGCAGGGCGCCGGTCGCGCGCCCGCTCGCGCCGGGCCCGCGCGGGGCGGTCGAAGGGCGAGGCGCCGTCGTCGTCGGGCGCGGTGCCGCCGAGGCGGTCCGTCATCGCGGACCCGTGGCGCGGGGCCGGGGTCGGAGGGGCGGACGCATCCCGACCACCCTAACCGGGCTGAGAAGCGTCCTCAGCAGGCGCGACGGGCGATCAGCGCAGTCCGGGCGGCGCGGCCGGGCAGCGGGACTCGAGCACGCCGTCGTCGGTCGGCACGGTCGGCTGCCACCAGCCCCCGGCGCGCGCCTGCGCGACGAAGGCGGCGCGGTCGGGCACTTCGCCCTCGTACGGGGTGCCCTCGGACGCGTAGCAGGGGAGGAGGAAGTCGACGTCGTAGGCGTGGATCCACTGCAGGGCCGCCGTCGTCAGCGGTCCCCGGGGAGCGGTCGGGAAGCGCACCGCGCAGGCGTACTCGACGGCGGCGTCCGCCGAGTGGACGCCGAGCCGGGTGTCCGCGCCCGTGCCGATGACCTGGACCCGCACCCCCGACTCGCTCAGGCACGCGGCCTGCTGGCGGACCCAGTCCTCGCCCTCGAGCACGCGCTCCACCCGCAGGTCGGGCCGCACCGCGTCGGGCCGCTCGGTGCGCACCCCCTCCCAGAGCGCGTCCGCGTCGGCGCGGAGCGCCGCCGCCGACTCCGACGCCGTCAGCTCCTCGCGCAGCGGCGACGGGGGCTCCGCGGTGAAGCGCGGGACGGGCCGGCCGACGCGCGGATCCGGCGTGCTCGTCGGGGCGGGCGTGGAGGTCGGCTCCTCGGCGCGCCCGGCGTCGTCGTCGGCGAGCAGTCCGGACGCGGAGGCGGTGCCGAGCCCCGCCACGAGGAGCGCGCCCGCGAGCGCGGCGGCGATCGGGCCGGGTCGGACGAGGCGGCGGTGCCAGGGGGTCCGGCCCCGCGCCTCGCTGTCCGTGCCGTCGGGATCCGCCGTCGGGCCCGGCGCGGCGGCGGATCCCGCGTCGGACCCGGAGCCGCTGCCGCCGGGGTGGTGGTCGTCGTCCTCGTCCCGCGCCGCGTCGAGCGCGAGCAGCGCCCGGCCCTCCTCGACGAGCCGGGCCTCCTCCGTCATGAGCGCGACCAGCGGGGCGGGCAGCGCCTCCGCGGCGATGGACAGGGTCACCCGCACGGCGACGGGCAGACGCACGACCGGGGCGTCGGCCGCGTCGCGCCCGTACGCCGCGCGGCGGAGCGCGTCGAGGGCCCGTGCGGCCTCGGGGTCGTCCCGCAGGCGCCGGCGGAGGGCGTCGGCGGCGGGAGCGGCGGATCCGCTCACCGCGTCACCGGTACGCCGCCGGGACGGCGGGGCAGGTGGCGGCCAGGGCGGCGTCCATGGCCGCGGGGAACGGCGTCCACGGGTCGCCCGCGCGGGTCGCCGCGATGAACTCGTCGCGCGCGGGCACCTCGCCCTCGTACGGCGTGCCCTCGGCGGCGTAGCAGGGCAGCAGGTACGCGACGTAGTAGTCGTGCAGGTAGGCGAGCCCCGCGTCGTCCCGGGGCTCGCCCGCGGCCTCCGCCATCGGGAAGCGCACGGCGCAGGCGTACAGGGCCGCCGGGTCCCCGTCCGGGTACGTGAAGCTGTCCGAGCCTATGACGGACGCGTCGACGCCCGCCTCCCGGAGGCACCCGACCTGCACCTCCGCGAACCGGCCCGGCGCGATCGTGCGCTCGAAGCCGACGACGGGGCGCACGGCGTCCGGCTCCTGGGCGACGAGCATCGCCCACAGCTCGTCGGCCGCGCGGGACCGCTCGGCGGCGAGCTCCTCGTCGGTGGCGGGCACGGGCACGGGCGGGTCCTCGGAGAAGTCCGGGACGGCGGCGCCGCGGCGGCCGTCGAGCGTGCCCATGGCCTGGCCGCGGGGCGTCATCGCGGCGTCCGGGGCCGGATCCGCGGCGGCGGCCCTGGGGCTCGGGCCGGCCGCGGGGACGCCGTCGAGCAGGCCCGTCGCGGACGCGGCGCCGAGGCCGGCGAGGACGACGGCCCCGGCGATCAGGGCGGCCAGCGGCCCGCGGGCCACGCGGCGGCGCCGGGGAGCGGTCACCGGATCGCGGGCCGGCTGATCCCCGGCCGTCGGATCGCCGCCCGTCGGATCGCCGCCCACCGCCTCCCCGAGCACCCGCTCCGCCGCCAGCAGCGCGGCGCCCTCGTCCCCCAGGCGCGCCTCCTCGGCCAGCAGCGCCACGAGGGGCGCCGGCAGCTCGCGCTGCGGGGAGCCGGTGCGGTCGCGGAGCGCGGCCGGGACCTCGACGAGCGGCGCGTCCGATCCGGCGCGCCCGTACGCCGCGCGCCGCAGCTCCTCGAGCGCGCGGCCGGCCGCCGGGTCGTCCCGCAGGCGGCGGCGGAGGGCCGCGGCGGAGGAGGCGGGCTCGTCGTGCATGCGGCCTCCTCGTCGCGGTCCGTCGTCCGCCCAGGCTACGTCGCGGCGTGCCGGAGCGGGAGGGCGACGGCGCCCCCGTCCCGGGGTCCCGCCGCATCTCGGACGTGGTGGCGGCCGAGGGGGAGCATCAGCGGCCGACCCGAGGTGGGATCGACGATCACGCGGCTCTCCAGCCCGAACACGGCCCGCACGCACTCCTCCGTGAGCACCTCCGCGGGCGGTCCGGCCGCGTGCAGGCGCCCGTCGGCCAGCGCGATGAGCTGGTCGGCGTACCGGGCGGCGAGGTTCAGGTCGTGCAGCACCATCACGACCGTCGTGCCGCGCGCGCGGTTGAGGTCGGTGAGCAGGTCGAGGACCTCCACCTGGTGGCTGACGTCGAGGAACGTGGTCGGCTCGTCGAGCAGCAGCAGGTCGGTGCGCTGGGCGAGGGCCATGGCGATCCAGACGCGCTGCCGCTGCCCGCCCGACAGCTCGTCGACGGCGCGGTCGGCGAGCCCGGCGGTGTCGGTCGCCTCCAGCGCCTCCGCGACGGCCAGGTCGTCTTCCCGGCTCCACCGCGACAGGAGGCCCTGGTGCGGGTGGCGGCCGCGCCCGACGAGGTCGGACACCGTGATGCCCTCGGGCGCGACGGGCGACTGCGGGAGGAGGCCGAGCGTGCGGGCGAGCTCCTTCGCGGGGATGCGGTGCACGTCGCGCCCGTCGAGGACCACGCGCCCCTCCCGCGGCGCGAGGAGCCGGGACATCGACCGCAGGAGGGTCGACTTCCCGCAGGCGTTGGCGCCCACGATGGCGGTGACGCGGCCGGGCGGCACGACGAGGTCGAGGGACCGGATCACGGTGCGGTCGCCGTAGCCGAGGGCGAGCCCCTCGACGGACAGCGAGTGGGTGGTGGTCACAGGGCGGCTCCTCGGCGGTTGCTGCGGACGATGAGGTACACGAGGTAGGGCGCCCCGAGGATCCCCGTGACGACCCCCACGGGCAGGCGGATCCCGAGGGCGTGCTGCCCGAGGACGTCGCCCACGACGACGAGGAGCGCCCCGACGAGCGCCGAGGGCACGAGCAGCGACCCGCCCGGCCCGACGATGCGCGCGGCGATGGGGCCGGACAGGAACGCGACGAACGCGATGGGGCCGGTCGCGGCGGTGGCGAAGGCGATGAGCCCCACGGCGGCGACGATCACGACGAGCCGCGTGCGGTCGACGCCGACGCCGAGGGCGGCGGCCGTGTCGTCGCCGAGGCGCGTCGCGTCGAGGGCGCGGGAGCGGCTGAGCAGCACGGGCCCGAGCACCGCGAGCGCGAGCAGCACGGGGAGCGCGTCGCCCCAGCCGACGCCGTTGAGGCTGCCGGTGAGCCAGCGCATGGCCGCCTGCAGGTCGCCGTCGGCGGCGGTGGAGAGCACGTACGTGGTGGCGCTGTCGAGCATCGCCGCCACGCCGATCCCGATGAGGATGAGCCGCGTGCCGGCGACGCCGCCGCGGTAGGCGAGCGCGTAGACGAGGAGCGCGACCGCGAGGCCCGCGACGATCGCGAGCACCGAGGTGGCGGTCCGCCCGAGCGACAGCGTCACGATGGCGAAGGCCGCCGCCGCGCTCGCGCCGGAGCTGATCCCGATGATGTCGGGGCTCGCGAGCGGGTTCCGCAGCATGGTCTGGAACGCGACGCCGGAGAGCCCGAAGCACATGCCGACGAGCACGGCGAGGGCGGTCCGGGGCAGCCGCAGCCGGCCGACGGTGAAGGTCGCGCCCGGCACGTCCTGGCCGAGGGCGACGCGGACCACGTCGTCGAGCGGGTGGAAGGTGTTCCCCACCATCAGGGAGAGGAGCGCGACGGCGGCGATGAGCACGGCGAGCACCGCCACCACGACCCGGCGGCGGAGCGACCTGCGGCGGCGGCCGAGCGCGACGGCGTCGGCGGTGCGGATCACGCGGGCGCGGTCCTCGAGGGCGGCGGTCACAGCGCCCGCACCCTCTGCCGGCGGACGATGTGGATGAAGAACGGCGCGCCGACCAGCGCCGTGATGATGCCGACGTCGAGCTCCGCGGGCCGCGCGACGATGCGTCCGAGCACGTCGGCGGCGGTGAGGAGGGCGGCCCCGAGCAGCGCGGAGAAGGGGATCAGCCAGCGGTGGTCGACGCCCACCAGCAGGCGACTGGCGTGCGGCACGACGAGGCCGACGAACCCGATGGGGCCCGCGATCGCCGTCGCCGCGCCGCAGAGGACCACGGCGCCCGCCGCGGCCAGGCCCCGCGCCAGCGCGACCCGCTCCCCGAGGCCGGCGGCCAGCTCGTCGCCGAGCGCGAGCGAGTTCAGGGAGCGCGCGGACAGGAGGCACGCGAGGACGCCGACGACGAGGAACGGCACGACCTGCTGCATGCTCGCGAACGTCGCGCCGCCGACCCCGCCGATCTGCCACGAGCGCACGCCGCCCGCGATGTCGTTGCGCGGCAGCACGACGGCGGTCACGAACGACGCGAGCGCGGCGGAGGTGGCGGCGCCCGCGAGGGCGAGCTTCAGCGGCGTCGCGCCGTCCCGTCCGAGGGAGCCGACCGTGTAGACGAAGACCGCGGTGACGGCGGCGCCGCCGATCGCGACCCAGATGAAGCCCGTCGGGGTGCTCAGGCCGAAGAACGCGATGCCGGTGACGACCGCGAGGGCCGCCCCCGTGTTGACGCCGAGGATCCCGGGGTCGGCCAGCGGGTTCCGCGTCACGCCCTGCATGACCGCGCCGGAGAGCCCCAGGGCGGCGCCCACCGCCACCGCGAGCACGGTGCGGGGGATGCGCGTGGCGACCGAGGCGGGCCCGAAGCCCTCCACGGAGCCGGAGAGCGCGGCGACGATGTCGGACCAGCCGATGTCGCGGGAGCCGATCACCACGGACGCGAGCATCAGCGCGGCCAGCACGAGCGCGGTCCCGATCAGCGCGAGCGCGCGCCGGCGCCCCGGGCGTCGTCGGAGGACGACGCCCGGGGCGCGGACGGCCGGATCGGCCGCGGTGGTCCCGGGGGTCACGCCGCCCGGGCGGCGGCGTCGGCGATGAGGGAGAGGTAGTCGTCGAGGACGTACGAGATCGACAGCGGGGTCGGGTTCGCGGCGGTCCCCAGCGGGGTGGTGCCCGGCAGCAGCACGATCGCGTCGTTCGCGACCGCGGGGATCTGGGACAGCAGCGGGTCGCCCTCGAGCGTGGCGACGAGCTCCTCGTCGCCGTAGGTGACGATCACGTCGACGTCGCGGAAGGCGTCGGCCTGCTCCGCGCTCGTGGTGAGCGAGTACTTCTCGGTCGAGGACGACGCCTCCGCGATGCTCGCCGGCGTCTCGAGGCCGATGTCCTCGAAGAACATCGCGCGGGTGTCGTGGGTCGTGTAGAAGCTGACCTCGCTGAGGTCGGCGGCGTCCACGTGCGTGAGGAACATGGCGGAGGTGCCGGTGAGGGCCTCGAAGCCGGAGACGGTCTCGTCGATCTCGGCCTCCAGGTCGGCGACGAGCTGCTCGCCCTCCGCCGCCATGCCCATCGCCTGGCTGTTCACCTCGATCATCTCGCGCCACGGCGTGCCCCAGGCGGTCTCGGGGTACGCGACGACGGGCGCGATCTCGCTGAGCGTGTCGTAGTCCTCCTGCGTGAGGCCGGAGTAGGCGGCGAGGATCACGTCGGGCTGCGTGTCCGCGACGGCCTCGAAGTCGATGCCGTCGGTCTCGTCGAACAGCACGGGCGTCTCCGCGCCGAGCTCGGTCAGCTTCTCCTCGACCCAGGGGAGCACGCCGTCGCCGTCGTCGTCGCCGAAGTTCGCGGCGGCCATCCCGACGGGCACCACGCCGAGGGCCAGCGGCACCTCGTGGTTCGCCCAGTTCACCGTGGCGACGCGCTCGGGCTGCGCCTCGATGGTCGTGGTGCCGAGCGCGTGCTCGATGGTGATCGGCGTGAAGCCGGAGTCGGCGGACGGCTCGGTGCCGGCGTCGGACGCGGGCGGGGTGGAGCAGCCGGCGAGGCCGAGGGCGAGGAGCGCGGCGGCGGAGGTCGCGGCCAGGCGTGCGGTGCGGGACATGCGTGCCTTTCGGTGGGGGTGCCCGGTGCCGTGGGCGCGACGGATCGACCCGACGGGCGGGTCCGAGCGTCGCGGGCAGGGCGGCGCCGCATCGCCGTGCTGTCGGCGAGGCGGCCGTGCCGCCCTCGCACGGCAGGCGGATCGTCCGGGACGATCCGTAAGGATTGCCTAACCTTACCAGCGTGAAGGTTTTCGAAGTCAAGCCGGGCGCGGGCGGCAGCGCGTGCGACGGACCAGACTCGCGACCATGACCACCGCTCCCGAGCCCGGCCCCGCGACCGCCCCCGCCCTCACCGACGCCCAGCTCACCGCCCGAGACCACGTGCCGGGCCTCGTGCACCACATCGTGCTCTTCCGCCTCCGCGACGACGCGGCGCCCGAGGACCGCGACGAGGTGGAGCGCCGGTTCCGGGCGCTCGCCGACTCGCCGCACCCGGACGGCTCGGGCCCGTACATCCGCTCCCTGCACGCGGGACGGCAGTCGAGCCCCGAGGGCGTCGGCCGCGGCTTCGAGCTGGGGTTCGTGCTGACATTCGCGTCGGAGGGGGACCGGAACCTGTACCTCGGGGAGCCGCTGATCCGGGATCCCGCCCGCATCGACGCCGCGCACGCGGCCTTCAAGCACTTCGTCGGGCCGCTGCTGGCGCCGGACCCGCACGGGGTGCTGGTCCTCGACTTCACGGAGCCGGCGCCGGCGCTGGCGCCGGAGGGGGAGCCGGCGCCGGCGGCCTCGGCCGATGGGCCCGCGGGGGCGTCCGCGGCCTGATCCCGCGCCCCAGTAGCGGGCCGGGGCGCCGTCGCGGTCGCACGCTGAGCGCCTCGCGGCCAGCATGGGTGGGGACGCCCGCCCACGATCCGCCGACGAGACGAGTCCCGTGCCCGCATCCGCCCGCCCCTCCGCGTCCGCCCGCACGGCGTCGGCCGACCGCGACGACCCGGCCGCCCTCGCGCCCGATCCGCGCCTCGAGGCGCAGACGCGCCACCGGCAGCCGTGGATCCGCGCCGTCGCGGTCGCGCTCCTCGCCTGGGTCGCGCTCGGCGCGGGGCTCGGCCTCGCCATCGGGATCGCGGACGCGCTGGTGCAGGCGACGGGCGCCGGCCGGCTCGCGAAGGCCGTGCTGCAGGCCGTGCTCATGTCGGCGCTCGTCGTGCCCGCCGTCGTCCTCCTGCGGCGGCGGCTCGACCGCCGGAGCCTCGCGAGCCTCGGCCTCTCGCGGCGGATCGGGCGGCCGATCGCGCTCGGTGTCGGGGTGGGGGCGGTGACGGGCGCGGTCGTCTGGGTCCCGGCCGGCCTCCTCGGCTGGATCCGCGTCGACGGCGTCGACCTCGCCGCGTTCGCCGGCTTCCTCCTCCTCAACGGCGTCGTCCTCGCGCTCTACGAGGCGATCCCCGAGGAGCTCGCCCTCCGCGGGTACATGTGGACGAACCTCCGCGACGGCACCGGGCTCGTCGTCGCCACGCTCCTCACCACCGCCCTCTTCCCCGCGATCGGCGTCGTGATCGAGTCCGGCCGCTGGATCGTGCGCACGATCGCGGGGTCCGACACCGGCGCCTTCACGCCGGTGCCCGCCGGGAACGACGCGATCGCGTACGTGCTCCAGCTCGCGCTGTTCGGCCTCGCGCTCGTCGCCGCGCGGCGGGTCCCGATGGAGGGCGCGCTCCTCGTCGCGATGGCGTTCCACTGGACGCAGCTCACGGTGACCCGCATCCTGCTGGGCGGTCAGAGCTGGGCGTCGTCGGGCTGGGACGTCGCGTTCGTGGAGCCCGACGCGATTGCGCTGGTGCTCGTGCACATCGTGCTCGCCGGGATCGTCTTCGTCGGCGTGAGGTGGCGGTCGGAGCGGCGGGCGCCTCAGCTGCGCGCGGTCCGCGGAGGCCGCGTCCAGGAAACCGACCTACGGTAGGGATATCCATGCGATCGCATGGACGGTGGCTCCACCACGAGGCGCGAGCCGTCGCCCCCCGTCGTCAGGAGACCCCATGACCACCACCCGCTTCACCGACAAGGTCGTCCTCATCACCGGCGGGGGCTCCGGCCTCGGCCGCGCCGCCGCCGTCCGCCTCGCCGCGGAGGGCGCCCGGCTCGCCCTCGTCGACATCTCGGAGAAGGGCCTCGAGGCCACCGTCGAGGCCGTCCGCTCGTCGTCGACCGACGCCGAGGTCCTCACCGTCATCGCCGACGTCTCGGACGAGTCCGACGTCGACGCGTACGTCCGGCAGACCGTCGAGCGCTTCGGCCGCATCGACGGCTTCTTCAACAACGCCGGCATCGAGGGCCGCCAGAACCTCACCGAGGACTTCACGGCCGCCGAGTTCGACAAGGTCGTCGCCATCAACCTGCGCGGCGTGTTCCTCGGACTGGAGAAGGTGCTCGCCGTCATGCGCGCGCAGGGCTCCGGCATGGTCGTGAACACCGCCAGCGTCGGCGGGATCCGCGGCGTCGGCAACCAGTCCGGGTACGCGGCCGCCAAGCACGGCGTCGTCGGGCTCACCCGGAACTCGGCCGTCGAGTACGGCGAGTTCGGCATCCGCATCAACGCGATCGCGCCCGGCGCCATCTGGACCCCCATGGTCGAGGCGTCGATGGAGCAGCTCAGCGCCGAGGACCCGCGCGGCGCGGCCGAGCAGTTCATCCAGGGCAACCCGACGAAGCGCTACGGCGAGGCCGAGGAGATCGCGTCCGTGGTCGCGTTCCTGCTCTCCGACGACGCGGCCTACGTGAACGCCGCCGTCCTGCCGATCGACGGCGGGCAGTCCGCGAAGTACTGAGCCGCGGCATCGCGGCATCGCGGCATCGCGTCACCGCGGGAGCCGGGGCCGGGCGTCGTCGTCCGGCCCCGGCGGCGTCCGCGGGCGGCGCAGCGTGCCCGTGCGTTCAGCCGAAGGGCGGCGTCGGCACCTGGCACGTCACCGGCTGGCCGGGAGCCGCCGTGGCGGTCGCGATCTCCCGCCGCCCGTCGATGAGGATCCGGCAGGTCAGCGCCTCGCCGTCCACCGGGGTGGCCTGCACGAACGCCCAGTCCTCCGCGGTGACGTAGGCCTCCGCCGACCACAGCCCCTCCCCGGCGTCGCGGCCCGCCGCCAGCGACGCGCGGCCGACGTCCTGGACGACGGACGGCCGGCCCCGCCGCGACGCCTCCGCGTACGCGACGTCCGTGAGCCCGCCGTCCGCGGCCTCCGTGGTGCTGACCTCGTAGGTGATGGCGTAGATGTCGGCGATGTCGTCGGCGATGTCCGAGCAGCCCGCGAGGGCGAGGGACAGGGCCGCGGCCGTGAGGACGGTCCCGGAGCGGACGACGGCACGGCGGGAGGACGCGGGGTTCATGCACCCAGTGTCGCCCGCGTGCCCCGGGCGCCTCGTCCCCCGCAGGTGCCGGGATGCCGGCCGACGCGGCACCGCGGGACCACCGGCCGCCTCGGATCCGGACGCGGTCGCGGACGTGGTCCCGGTCCCGCGCGGCGTCAGACCACCGCGCTGCGCAGCGGCGCCGTGGCGAACTCGCGCATGCCCTCTTCGAAGGTCATCCGGGGCTCCCAGCCGAGCTCCGCGCGCAGCCGCTCCGACGACGCCGTGATGTGCCGCACGTCGCCGAGCCGGTACTCGCCGGTGGTGACGGGCGCCGATCCGCCGGCCTCCCGCGCGAGCGCCTCGGCCATCTCGCCGATGGTGTGCACCGTGCCGCTGCCGACGTTGAAGGCGCGGAAGGAGCCGGCCTCGCGGTCCGCGGTCCAGGCGAGCGCCGCGAGGTTCGCGCCGGCGACGTCGCGGACGTGCACGAAGTCGCGACGCTGACGGCCGTCCTCGAAGACGCGCGGCGCCTCGCCGCGGGCGAGGGCCGAGCGGAACAGGGAGGCGACGCCCGCGTAGGGCGTGTTCTGCGGCATGCCCGGTCCGTAGACGTTGTGGTACCGGAGCGCGGCGGCACGGCCGCCCGTGGCGCGCGTCCACGAGCTCGCGAGGTTCTCCTGCGCGAGCTTCGTGGTGGCGTAGACGTTGCGCGGGTCGAGCGGCACGTCCTCGCCGATGAGCGCGGGGACGAGCGGCTCGCCCGTCGCGGGATCCAGCGGGTCGAACAGCCCGGCGTCGAGGTCGGCGACGCGGCGGGCCGGCGGCCGCACGGGCCCGTCCGCGCCCGCGTAGGCGCCCTCGCCGTAGACGACCATGGAGCTCGCGAGCACGAGCCGGTCGATGCCCGCGCGGGTCATCGCCGCCAGGAGCACCGCGGTGCCGCCGTCGTTGGTGGCGACGTAGTCGGGCGCGTCGAGGAAGTCGACGCCGAGCCCGACCTTGGCGGCCTGGTGGCACACGACGTCGACGCCGTCGAGGGCGCGCGCGACCGCGTCCGCGTCGGTGACGTCGCCGCGCACCAGCTCGACGCGCGGATCCACGTCCGGCTCGCCGCCGTGCACGTCGGCGCGGAGCGAGTCGAGGACGCGCACCCGGCGACCCTCCTCGAGGGCCGCGGTGACGATCGTGCCGCCGATGAAGCCCGCCCCGCCCGTGACGAGGAGGATCCCGTCGCTCACGAGCGCGCCTCCGTCGCCGGCGCCGCCGCGTCGCCCGTCGCGCCCGTGACGGGCCGCGCGAGCACGGAGGCGACCGCGTCCGCGTCGATGAGCGGGCGTCCGCGGTAGTCGGCGGGGATCGCGCGGACCACCGCCTCGATCGCCCGCACGATGCGCGGCTGCGCCTCCCGGAGGCGCGCGAACACCAGCTCGGCGGTGACCGCGTCCCCCTGCTCCCCGGGCAACGGCGCGAGGCCCGCGTCGGCGTCGGTGACGAACGACAGGTTGACGGTGCCGATGTTGAGCTCGGAGGCCAGGACGACCTCCGGGTACTGGGTCATGTTCACGATGTGGGCGCCCGCCTGGCGGAACCACAGCGACTCGGCGCGCGTGGAGAACCGCGGCCCCTGGATGACGACGACGGTGCCCGAGGTGCGCAGCGGTCCCGCGGGATCGGCGCGGTCGCCGCCCTCGAGCTCGACGAGCGCCGCGGCCGCGGGGCCGTGCAGGGCCGGGTCGAACGGGTCGGCGGCGGACAGGTGCTGCACGACGCCGGCGTCGAAGAAGGTGTCCGGGCGGCCCCAGGTGCGGTCGAGGAGCTGGTCGGTGAGCACGAGCGATCCCGGCGGGTAGTCCGGCGAGACGCCGCCCACGGCGGACGAGGACACGATGGCCGTCACGCCGAGCGACGCCAGCGCCCAGACGTTCGCCCGGTAGTCGATGAGGTGGGGCGCGACCGAGTGGTCGGCGCCGTGCCGCGTGAGGAACGCGACCCGGCGGCCGGCGAGCTCGCCGACGGTCACCTCGCTGGACGTCGGGCCGAACGGCGTCGCGATGCGGTGCGACGCGCTGGTGGCGGGGTCGAGCAGGGCGTACAGGCCGGATCCGCCGATGACGCCGATCTCGGCGCGGGGTGCGGGTGCGGGGGCGGTGCTGCTGGTGTCGGTCACGGGGCTCCTCGGGTCGTCGTCGCCCAGTCAAGCAGGGGCGCGGTGGGTGCGGGCCGGACGCGACCCGCGGCGGATGCGAGGGCCGGGTGCGCCTGATGGACTGGGGGCATGAGCGCCGTGGATGCCGATGCCGATGCCGCGAGTGCCCGTGGTCCGGCCGCTCCCGTGGCGCGCCTGGCGGGCATCCTCGTGCTCCTCGGCCTGGCGGGCGTCGTCACGGCGGGTGGGATCGTCGCCCTCGCCGCGCGGATGCAGGCCTCGATCACGGGATCCGAGGTGGACGGGCTCTCGATGCTGCTCCCGGGCCTGGTGGTCACCGCGGTCATGGCGTCCCTCGCCGCGGCGTCCACCGCGCGGGTGGCGCGCGGCGCCCGCCGTGTGCCTCCCCTCGCGCTGGCCCGGCACGCGTCGGCCCTCGCGATCCGGCCGCTGGCGGTCACGGCCGTGCTCGTGGGGGTCGTGTGCGAGTCCCGCCTCCCCGGCGGCCTCGCCGAGGTCGCGTCGCGGCGGCCGGGAGCGGCCGCCCTCCCGCTCCTCCTGTTCGCGGGGGCCGCGGTCGCGCAGGTCGTCGCCGCTCGGGCGCGCGGTCGCCGGACGCGGATCCGAGCCCTGGCGGTGGCGGGTGCCGCCCTCGTCGCCGCGGCGGTGGCCATGCCGTACCTCGTGACGGCGTCGCTGCAGAGCGGTGCGCTGGTGCTGTCCGCCGCCCTGCTGCTCCGCCGGGCTCCGGGGAGGGATCCGGTCAGTTGAGCGGACGCGTCGCCTCGGGCAGCGCGCCGCCCGCGTAGAGGGCGGTCGCGGTGTCCTGGAGCGCGGTCAGCGCGACGCGCTGCGTCCACGGGCCGTAGGAGATGCGCGCGACGCCGAGCTCCTCGAACCGGGCGGGGGAGAGGGACCCGGGGATCCCGATGACGGTGAGGCGCTGCGGTCCGACGGCGTCGACCAGCGTGCGCACCTCGTCCTCCGTGAGCGGGCCGGGCACGAACACGCTCGTGGCGCCCGCGGCGAGGTAGGCGCGCGAGCGCTCGACGGCGTCGGCGAGGACGTCGGACCGGTCGCGGTCGCCGCCCCGGACGTACGCGTCGGTGCGGGCGTTGAGGGCGAAGGGCACGCCCTCCGCCTGGGCCGCGGCGACGGCCGCCTCGACGGCGCGCACGGAGTCGGCGAGCGGCCGCATGCCGTCCTCCAGGTTCGCGCCGACGACGCCGACGCCGATGGCGCGGCGCACGGTCTCGCCGGCGTCGCCGTAGCCCGACTCGAGGTCGGCGGAGACGGGCTGCTCCACGGCGGCGACGATGCGGCCGATCATGTCGAGGTGCAGGTCGAGCGGGATCCGCTCGCCGTCCTCGTAGCCGAACGTCGCGGCGATGGAGTGGCTCGCGGTGGCGATGGCCCGGGTCTCGGGGAGCGCGGCGACGGCGGCGGCCGAGATCGCGTCCCACACGTTCACCACCCGGAGGAGCTCGGGTGCGGTGTGGAGGTCGACGAGGGTCTGCCCGCGGGCGGCGATGGTCATGGTCCGACCCTAGGGCGGGCGCCGGACGGACGGGGGCGCGGGATCGGCGGATGGCCACCGCGTCTCGGGGATGATGGGGGCATGACCCCCGACCGCCCCGCCGCCCCCGCGCGACGCCGCGTCGAGGAGCACCGCGCGGCCGTGCGCGCCCTCCTCGCCCCGCTCGCGGACCTGCCCGGCGAGGAGCTGCCCGTCGACGCGGGCGCGCTCACGCGGGATCCGCACCGCTACGCCGACCGCGTGCTCGCCCACGACGTCACCAGCCCCCTCGACCTCCCGCCCTTCCGCAACTCGCAGATGGACGGCTACGCCGTGCGCGCGGCGGACCTCCTCACCGCGTCGCCCGCGCGCCCGGTCGCCCTCCGCATCGCCGCGCGGATCCCCGCCGGCCGCGCCGCCCCGCCGCTCGCGCCCGGCACGGCCGCGCCCTGCATGACCGGGGCCCCCGTGCCGCCCGGCGCCGACGCGGTCGTGCCCGTCGAGGCCGCGACGCCGGACCGCTTCGTCGACGAGGCCGCGGTCGACGCGACGGTCTCCTTCACCGCTCCCGTCGCCGCGGGCGCGTACGTCCGCGAGCGCGGCAGCGACCTGGCCGCGGGCCGCCCGCTGGTCGCCCGGGGCACGCGCCTCCTCCCCGCGCACTGGGGCGTCCTCGCGTCGGCGGGCGTGGTCCGGGTCGCCGTGCGCCGCCGACCCGTCGTCCTCCTGCTCTCCACCGGCCTCGAGCTGCGCGGCCCCGGCGAGGAGCTCGCGCCCGGCCAGGTGCACGACGCCAACTCCGTCGCGCTGGCCGCGGCGCTGCAGGCCGCCGGCGCGGAGGTCCGCGCGCTGCGGATCGCGTCCGACGAGCCCGGCCGCGTCCGCGAGGCGCTCGACGCGGCCGCCGACGGCGTCGACCTCCTCGTCACCACGGGCGGCGTGAGCGCGGGCGCCTACGAGGTGGTGCGCGACGTGCTCGAGGGCGGCGGCGTGGAGTTCCGATCCGTCGCCGTGCAGCCGGGCGGGCCGCAGGGGCTCGGGACCGCGGACGTCGGCGGCGCCCGCATCCCGGTGGTGGCCTTCCCCGGCAACCCCGTGAGCGCGCTCGTCTCGTTCGAGCTCTTCCTCCGCCCCGTGCTGCGCGCCCTCGCCGGGCACCCGCGTCCCGAGCGCGCGGCGCAGGAGCTGCCGCTCGCCGAGGCCCTCGACTCGCCCGCCGGCAAGCACCAGGTGCGGCGCGGCCGGGTCGACGCCGACGGCCGGGCGGTCCCGGTCGGCGGCCCCGGATCCCACCTGCTGCACGCGTACGCGACCGCCACCCACCTCGTCCACATCCCCGAGGACGTCGACCGGCTCGAGGCCGGCGACCCCGTCACCGTCTGGAGCATCGATGACTGACCCCGGAGCAGGCGCGGACGTCGCGCCCGACCTCACCCACCTGCGGCCGGACGGGTCCGCGCACATGGTCGACGTGACCGGCAAGGCCACCACGAAGCGCCGCGCCGTCGCGCAGGCCGTGCTCGTGACGCGGCCCGAGGTCGTCCGGGCCGTGATCTCCGGCGACCTGCCCAAGGGCGAGGCCGTCGGGACGGCGCGCATCGCCGGGATCATGGCGGCGAAGCGGACCTCGTCCCTCATCCCGCTCTGCCACCCGCTGCCGATCGGGCGCATCGAGATCGACATCGCGGGTGCGGACGACCGGCTCACGGTCGTCGCGTCGGTGAGCACGACGGGCGTCACGGGCGTCGAGATGGAGGCGCTGACCGCGGCCTCGGTCGCCGCGCTCACCCTCTACGACATGGTGAAGGCCGTCGACGCGCGGGCCGTCATCACCGACGTCCTGGTGCGCGAGAAGCAGGGCGGCAAGTCCGGGGACTGGGTGCGCGCATGAGCGGGGCGGATCCCCGCGGTCGGGCCGTCGTCATCGTCGCCTCCACCCGCGCCGCCGCGGGCGAGTACGAGGACCGCACGGGACCCGTCATCGCGGCGTGGCTGGCCGAGCGCGGCTTCGCGGTCGACGGACCGGTCGTCCGGGCCGACGGACCCGGCGTGGGGGCGGCGCTCGCCGAGGCCGTCGCCGGCGGCGCGCGGGTGGTCCTCACCACGGGCGGCACGGGCGTCACGCCCACCGACCGCACGCCCGAGGCGACCGCCCCGCTGCTGGACCTCGAGATCCCCGGGATCGTGGAGGAGGTCCGCCGCGTCGGCGTGGCCCACACACCCACCGCCGTGCTCACGCGCGGGCACGCGGGCGTCGCAGGCGGCTCGTTCGTCATGAACCTGCCGGGCTCGCCGGGCGGCGTGCGCGACGGGCTGGCCGTCCTCGACGGCGTGCTCGACCACGTCCTCGAGCAGATCCGCGGCTCGGTCCACCCCGCGTCGGATGCCGCCGCCGACCGGGGCGAGCGCGCGTGACCGCCGACCGGGTGCTGTTCGCGCGCATCGCGGGCGGCGCGATCCGCGTCGAGGACTGCGCCGACGCCGTGCGCGCCGACGACGCCGGCGCCGTCGTGACCTTCGAGGGCGTCGTGCGCGACCACGACGACGGCCGGGGCGTGCTCTGGCTCGACTACTCCGCGCATCCCGCCGCGCGCCAGGCGATCCGGCAGGTCGCCCTCGACGTCTCCGCCCGCTACCCGGACGTGCGCATCGCCGTGGAGCACCGCATCGGCCGGCTCGGCATCGGCGACGTCGCGCTCACCTGCGCCGTCTCCTCCGCGCACCGCGCCGACGCGTTCGCCGCCTGCGGCCTGCTCGTCGACGAGGTCAAGCAGCGCGTCCCCATCTGGAAGCAGCAGGCGTTCGACGACGGCTCGAGCGAGTGGGTGGCCTCGCTCGGCTGACGACCGCCCGCGTGGCTCAGCCGCCGGGCGCGCCCTCGTGCCGCTCCGGCGGGTGCTCCGTCGGCGCCGCAGCGGGGAGCGCCTCAGCGGGGAGCGCCGCCGCGGAGGACGCCGCAGCGGCAGCGGCGCGCCGGTCCTCGCGTCGGGCGCTCACGCACCCGGCCGCCACGGCGACGACGAGGAGCGACTGCACGACCGCCAGCACGACCGCCGCCGTCTGCTCGGGCACCGGGAGCGCCGCGGGCGCGGATCCGGAGGCCGCGCCGAGCAGGACCGTCGCGTCGACGGCCGCGTGCACGACCACGACCGGCCACAGGCGGCCCGTGACCCGGCGCGTCCAGAGGCAGGCGGCGCCCACGACGGCGAGGTACGCGACCTGCAGCGCGAGCTCGGGTGCGGGCATGCCGCCCATGAGGCTGCCGGGCACGTGCCCGAGGGCGAACACGCCGCTGGTGACGCCCAGCGCCGCGAGCTCGCCGTGACGCTGCCGGACGGCGACGAGCAGCACGCCCCGGATCAGCAGCTCGTCGCCGACGCCCACGAGGCCCGTGCTCACCGCGACGACGAGGACGGTCGTCGCGGGGATCGCGCCCCACGCCACGGACATCGCCCCGAGGACCGGCAGCAGGGCGAGGAGCACCGGGAACGCGAGGAGCCACGGCCGGCGCGGGGACATCGCGAGGGTCGAGCGCTCCCGCCACACGGCGGCCTGGTCGCCCACCCACCACACGTGCAGGAGGAGGCCGCCCACGGCGATCGTCACGGGGATGACGTGGCCGAGCATCAGGCGGCTCGTCGCGTCGCGCTCGCCCGCGAGGCCCTCGAGGAGGCCGCCCAGGCCGACCGTGACGACGAGGTACCCGACCACGAGGGCCCCCGCGGTCCGGAGCCGGCGGCGCGACGGGTCGACGGGGACGGTCATCGCGCTCTCCTCGGGTCGGGGCGGAGAGGACGACGCCAACCGGATGCGCGGCCCGGCCCTCGCGGGCGTCCCCAGCCCTCGTCGGCGCGACCCCGCCGTCCCGGTCGGCGGAGGCGCCTGGGGACGATCGGGCGCAGGGGACCGGCGTCCGGGCTAGCGTCCGCACGGGATCCGGGAGGCAGGTCGTGCGGTTCGACATCTGGGAGGCGCGGGTCGCGTCGTCCCGCCGCGGGCGGCACGGGCGGCCCGTCCTCCCCGTGAGGCCGCAGACGGTCCTGATGTCGGCGGGCTGGGTGGTGATGGTCGGGTCCCCGCTCGCCGCAGGCACGCCGCGGCTGCTCCTCGTCGTGTTCGCGGTCGGCCTCGTCCTCGCGCTGGCCGGAGTCGTGGCGGCGGGCGTGCGGATGCTCCGTCGCGGGCTGCGCCTCCACCGGACGCGGCGTGCGGCCGCGCGCGCCGGTCATCCGCCCCGGCCCCGCCCGATGGACGCGAGCCGGGCCGCGGAGCTGTCGCTCGTCCTGTCGCTCCCCACGATGGTGGTCGCCTCCGCCGTCGTGGGCGACGCGACGCCCGGGGCGGCGATCGCGCTCGCCGCGGGGTCGCTCGCGCTGGGTGGCGCGGTGGGCGCGGCCGTCCGCGTGCACGGGCTCCGGTGCCTCCGTCGGTGGGAGGCGGGCGCGACGGGCGGCGCCGCGGGGGCCCGGCCCGAGGAGACGGGAGCGGCCTGACGGCGGATCCGCCTCACCCGTCGAGCGCGCCGCCGACGTGCTCGCGGAGGAGCGTCGCGAGCGCGGTGCGCTGCGCGTCCTCCAGGTGCGCCGGGAGCGTGTGCTCGTCGCCGACGTGCAGCCGCGCGCCCTCCACGCGGATCGCCGTCGGATCGAGGCCGGCGATCGGCGTCGCCACGGGCTCCTCCATGAGGTCCTTCGAGCGGATCGCGGTGCCGGTGACGACGACCCCGTACGGCCCGCCGGGGGTCTGGTCGGTCACGGTGAAGAGGATCCGCTCCTCCTCCGGCAGCGCCAGCGCCTTCGTCAGCCGGGCCATGTGCTTGCGGTGCCGCGGATCGTCCGGCAGCCGCACCACGTCGCCGAGTCCGAGCTCCGCGATGCGGCCGACGAGGCCGCGGGCGCGGGGCACGGCCGCGGGCAGCGACCGCGAGGTCCGCGCGTCGTGCTCGAGGGTGAGCGCGACGGCCCGCTCCAGCGCCCCGAGGAGGGCGGGCCGCGCGTCGGGAGGGAGCAGGTGGTCGACGTGCTGCCACGCGAATCCCCCGGCGGCCGTCGCGACGGTCGCCGCCGCGGCGGCGCCCTCCGGGCCGCGGACCAGCGGGATCCGCCGCACGGGCGCGCGGAGGATCACCCCGGACGGCGCGTCCCGCACGTGGACGGCGCGGTCGGTCACGAGGAAGCCCACCGCCTCCCGGGAGCGCGTGAGGCGGTTCATCGCGTGGTAGCCGAGGAACGCCACGGGGCGCTCCGCGGAGCCGTGGAGCAGCTGCGCCGCGGCCCGCTCGACGACCTCGACGGCGTCCTCGAAGGGGTGCGGCACGGCCGCGGGCACGAAGACGAGCCGCGCGATGCGCGGATCGCCGATGGTCGCCTGCCCGACCTCCCCGACGAGGCGTCCCCACTCGGCGTCGGGGCCGACCTCGTCGTCGCCCGCGTCGTCGTCCGGATCCGTCATGGTGCCCCCGTGGTCGATCGTCGCGACGAGCATGTCAGGCCCCGTGCGCCGGCGGAAGGGCGGCGCCCCCGGACGCGCGGCCGGTGCGCGTCAGGCAGCCGACGCGGCGTCCCGGGCGGCGATCCGCTCGGCCCGGCGGGCGCGCCCGCCCGCCAGCTGCAGCACGAGCGCGACCAGGGCGCTCGCCGCGACGAAGGCGCCGTAGACCGTGAGCACGACGGGCAGGCCGTCGGCCTCCACGAAGACCCCGGCGACGATGCTCGGGATCCCGAACGCGAGGTAGCTGGCGACGTAGACCGAGGAGAGGAGGCTCGCGCGCTGGTCGACGGGCGCCTCCGCGAGCACCAGCCGGAGGCCGGCCTGGAAGCCCGCGCCGAAGCCGACGCCGCCGACGACCGCGGCCACGGCGAAGAGGGGGAGCGACGCCGTCCAGATGGCCGCGACGAGGCCGACCGGGCCGAGCACGAGCGCGACGACGCCCACGATCAGGCTGCGGCGGGCGTCGCGGGTGCGGATCACGATGCCGGTGACCGCGCCCGTGCCGGTGAACAGGGCGATGGCCGCGCCCGTGAGCGCGGCGCTGTGCAGGCCGAAGGTCGTGCCGAGGACGGAGCCGATGAACGCGAGGAACATGCCGCCGAGCGCCCAGCTGGCGATCATGCCGCCGACGACGGCGGTGAAGACCGAGCGGGCGGCGCGCGGCACGGCCACCGACGGCACGAGCGAGCGGAGCGCGCCCGCCCGCCGCGGCTGCCGCTCGGGAACGACGGCGACGGCGACGCCCGCGGCCAGCATCAGCCCGGCGAGCACCAGGAACACCGTCTCCTCCGGGGCCGGCCCGTAGGCCACGAGGAAGCCGCTGCCCAGCGCGCCGACCGTGAGCGCGGCGGGCGGCACCACGCCGTTGAGGAAGGCGGCGAGGCCGGACCGGCGGACGGGCTGGTGGTCGATCATCCCGGCGCCGAGGGCCCCGGTCGCCAGGCCGATCGCGAGGCCCTGCAGGATGCGCGCGACGACGAGCGCCAGCCCGTCCTCGGCGAACGCGAACACGAGCATGGCGGCGACGGAGACGGCGAGCGCCCCGAGGATCACGGGCCGGCGGCCGATGTGGTCGGACAGCCGCCCGGCGGTCAGCAGGGTCGCGAGGAGGCCGGCGACGTAGACGGCGAACACGACGGTGAGCACCACGGGCGGCAGCGCCCACTCCTCCTGGTACACGGGGTAGAGCGGCGAGGGCGCGGCGCCGCTGGCGACCAGCACGAGCAGCGTGAGCGCGTAGACGAGGAGGCCCACGGGGGACTCGCGGCGGGGTGACGCGAGCGGGGCGGATCCGGCGGCGGTGGGCGCGGATGCGGTGTCGGTGCTGCCGGTGGTCATGAGCGCTCCTCGCGGTGGGCGGATCCCCGCGGCCGGGCGGGGCGGGCCGCTCCCCGTCGAGCGCGCGACCCCGATCGGGTCACGAGGAGGGGCAACGACGGACCGCTCGCGGGAATTCCCCGGGTGGAGACCACCTAGGCTCGTCCGGTGGCCCATCTGCTGGGAGCCGAAGCGCTCCACCTCGAGTTCCCGACGCGCGTGATCTTCGACGACGTGACCATCGGGGTGAACGAGGGCGACCGCATCGGCATCGTCGGACGCAACGGCGACGGCAAGTCGACCCTCCTCTCCCTCCTCGCCGGGCGCCTCGAGCCCGACCGCGGCCGCGTCACGCGCCGCCGGGGCGTCACCATCGGCGTCCTCGACCAGAGCGACACCCTGCCCGACGGCCAGACCGTGGGCGAGGCCATCGTCGGCGGCATCGACGAGCACGAGTGGGCGGGCAACCCGCTCGTCCGCGACGTGATCGACGGGCTCGCGTCCGACGTGCCGTGGGACGCGGACGTCGCCCAGCTCTCCGGCGGCCAGCGCCGCCGGGTCGCCCTGGCGAAGCTCCTCATCGGCGACCACGACATCCTGTTCCTCGACGAGCCCACCAACCACCTCGACGTGGAGGGCATCGCCTGGCTCGCCGGCCACCTCCGCCGCCGCTGGGCGCCGAGCTCCGGCGGCCTCATCGTCGTGACCCACGACCGGTGGTTCCTCGACGAGGTCGCCAACGCCACGTGGGAGGTGCACGACCGGCTCATCGAGCCGTTCGAGGGCGGGTACGCGGCGTACATCCTGCAGCGCGTCGAGCGCGACCGCAGCGCCGCGGTCTCCGAGGCGAAGCGCCAGAACCTCATGAAGAAGGAGCTCGCGTGGCTGCGCCGCGGTGCGCCCGCGCGCACGGCGAAGCCCAAGTTCCGCATCGAGGCGGCCAACGCCCTCATCGCCGACGAGCCGCCCGCGCGCGACACCGTCTCGCTCGCCTCCATGGCCATGCAGCGGCTCGGCAAGGACGTGGTCGACCTGCTCGACGTGTCCGTCAGCTACGGCGACAAGCAGATCCTGAAGGACGTCGAGTGGCGCATCGCGCCCGGCGAGCGCACCGGCATCCTCGGCGTCAACGGCGCCGGCAAGTCGACGCTGCTGTCGCTCGTCGCCGGCTCCCTGCAGCCCACGAGCGGCCGGGTCAAGCGCGGCAAGACCATCAAGGTGGCCGTGCTCACGCAGCAGCTCGACGAGCTGAAGGACGTGCTGGAGGACCGCGTGTCCACCGTCATCGGCCGCCAGCGCACCACGTACGTCGCGGGCGGCAAGGAGATGACCCCGGGTCAGCTCCTCGAGCGCCTCGGCTTCACGAGCGCGCAGCTGTCCACCCCGGTGAAGGACCTGTCGGGCGGCCAGAAGCGGCGCCTCCAGCTCCTCCTCATCGTGCTCGACGAGCCGAACGTGCTCATCCTCGACGAGCCCACCAACGACCTCGACACGGACATGCTCGCCGCGATGGAGGACCTGCTCGACTCCTTCCCCGGCACGCTCCTCGTCGTGAGCCACGACCGGTACCTCATCGAGCGCGTCACCGACCAGCAGTACGCCGTCATGAACGGGAACCTCCGCCACCTCCCGGGCGGCGTGGAGCAGTACCTGAAGCTCCGGTCGCAGCCCGGCAACGCGGAGAAGGCGACCGTCGCGCGGCCCGACGAGGTCGGCGGCCAGGCCACCGCCACGCTCGGCGGATCCGGCGGCTCGCAGCTCCAGGGCGCCGAGCTCCGGAACGCGCAGAAGGAGCTCGCGAGCATCACGCGGAAGCTCGAGAAGGCGGACACCCGCCGCCGCCAGGCGCTCGACGCCATGGCGGAGCACGATCCGGACGACTACGAGGGGCTCGCGAAGGTGAACGAGGGCGTGCGCGCCATCGAGGCCGAGGTCGAGGCCTTCGAGAGCCGGTGGATGGAGCTCAGCGAGCTGCTCGAGGGCTGATCCGCCGGCAGGTCAGTACGCGAGCTGACCCGCCGGGAAGGCGAGCGTGATCGTGCCGTCGGGGGCCAGAGCGGCCGTGAGCTCGATCCCCGCCATCACGATCCGGCCGTCGAACGCGCGCAGCGGCGCGTCCGCGACCCAGGTGACGTGGAGGTCCGAGGCGGCGAGCTGCGCGGGGGACACGCAGGACAGGATCCCGGATCCGGGGCTCGCATCGTCCTCCCGCGGTGATCCCGACCACGGGTACACCAGCAGGCACACGTCGGCGGAGATCGTGCGCGCCACGTAGAGCCCCACGCTCGTCTGCACGCCGCGGATCGAGGAGAGGTCGACGTCCCCGCGCGGCGAGCGGGGCGGCGAGTCCGCCTCCTCCCGGGGGCGGTCCAGGACGTCCTGGAGGGCGATGCCGCGGGACCGGCCCCCGATGTCGGTCCCGAGCAGCGAGAGGACGTCCGCCGGATCCGGGGGCTCGGCGGCGTCGGCGTCCGCGGGGTCGGTCGGGGTCGGGGAGGCGGTCGCCTCGGCGGACGGCGCCGCGGCTCCGTCCCGGCCCGCGGCGATGCCCGCGGCGATGCCCGCGCCGCCGAGCAGCCCGACGACGAGCGCGCCCGCGGCCCACGCGAGGGGACGCCGGGACGGGTTCCGCGGCGCTCCCGCGTCCTCCGGGGGATCCTCCGCCCCGCCCGGATCCCCGGTGCCGTCCGCGCCGTCACCCGCCGCGGCGAGCGACGCGCGCTCCCGGCGTCCCAGCTCGGCGGCCGCGCGGGTCCACCGGGGGTCGCCCTCGTCGACGCCCGGCGCGTAGACGACGCGCCGCAGGTCGTCGAGCGGCATGCCGCCCGGGTCGTCCTCCGGTCCTCGCGAGCGTCCGTCCATGGCGAGATCCCCTTCCCCCTGCCGACCCTGTCACACGACGCCGCGGCGCACCGCCAGCCCCTCAGTACGCGAGGAGGCGGCCCGGCGTCGTCAGCGTGATGAGGCCGTCGGTCGACCAGGTCGCGGTGACGTCGCCCGTGATGGTGCCGACGGAGCCGTCGCGGTTGCGGGACGGGAACACCGTCGTCCACGCGATGCGGAGGCCCGTGTCGGCGACCTGGTCGGGGGTGCCGCAGGTGAGGACCGCGGATCCGCCGTCCGGGAAGACCAGCAGGCAGAGGTCGCCCGTCACGGTGCGGGCGGCGTAGAGCCCGACGCTCGTCTGCACGCCGCGCACGGAGGCGGGATCGACGTCCGCGCGCACCTGGCGCGGCGGCAGGTCGGTGTCGGTCTGCTCGGAGTCGAGGATCGCGCCGATCGGGCGGCTGCGGGTGTCCGACAGCGACTCCGGGCCGAGGAGCGCCGGCGAGGCCGACGCGTTCGGCGAGGTGCCCGTGGTGCCCGTGGAGGCGGCGCCGGATCCGCCCGTCCGCGGGAGGTCGGACGCCGCGCTGTCCGAGCGGTCCGCGGCGGCGCCCGCGCCCGCGCCCGGAGCGGCGGCGCCGAGGCCCGTGCCCACCGCGATGCCCGCGATGAGGCCCACCGCCAGGGCGGCGCAGGCTCCGAGCAGCGCGACGGGGAGGCGGGGGCGTCGGGGCGCCGCGTCCGCATCCGCGTCGCGGTCGGCCTCGGTCCGGTGCTCGGTGCCCGGGAGCCCGGCCCCGGCTCCGCGATCGTCGTCCGGGGACTCGCCCCGGGCGGCGCGCTCGCGGCGGTCGAGCTCGGCGGCGGCGCGGATCCAGCGCTCGTCCGACTCGTCGGCGCCCTGCGCGTAGACGCGGCGGCGGAGCTCCGCGTCCGGCAGCGCGCCGAGATCCTCGACCGCGTCGTCGCCGTCCTGGTGCATGG
This sequence comes from Clavibacter sp. GW821-FHT01D01, assembly GCF_059422605.1. Lineage (NCBI taxonomy): Bacteria > Bacillati > Actinomycetota > Actinomycetes > Micrococcales > Microbacteriaceae > Clavibacter > Clavibacter sp. GW821-FHT01D01. Next base: position 240,989 of record NZ_JBWKXC010000004.1, on the reverse strand, counting down.
AGCACCTCCTCCTCCGCCGACCCTGCCACATCGGGCGGGGGCAGGGGAGCGGAGGACGGCCCGCGGACCCCGCCGCGGCATCCGGAGGGATCCCGCCATGGCCCCGTCGCGTCCTCGCGGCGTCCCGTCGGCGTTCCCGGCGTCGTCCCGGCGGCGTTCCCGCGATGTCCTCGCGGTGTCCCCGTGTTACGCCCCGGTTCGACACGCGACCGCCCCCGCGCCTACCGTCGAGGTGCTGCAGGGCCGCGGCGACCGGTCGGCGCCGGCGTCCCGCACCGCATCCGCGGCACGGAGCCGCCCGCGCGCGCCGCTCGGCATCGCCGCAGGGGTCCCGCATCCGGGTGCCGCTCCGCGTGCCGTCGCATCGCCCGAACCCGACCCGGACGGCCGTCCGCGCGCCGCGTCCGCTCGACCAGCCCCTGCACGCACCAGGCTCCCCGCACCCCGCACCCCGCACCAGGCACCCCGCACCACCCGGACAGCACCGGCTCCCGCACCACCGAGAGGATCCCCATGACCACCCAGGCACCCCTGATCGACGCCCCGAAGCGGCGGAACCGCCTCGGCCTCATCATCGGCGCGGTCGTCGTCGTCCTCGCCGTCGTCGCGGCCGTCCTCTTCGCGACCGGCGCGTTCGACCGCGGCGGCAAGGCCGTCCGCATCGGCGTGGTCGGCGCGAGCGACCCGCAGTGGCAGCCCTTCGTCGACGCGGCGAAGGAGGAGGGCATCGACGTGGAGGTCGTCAACTTCTCCGAGTACACGCAGCTGAACCCGGCGCTGTCCGAGGGCGAGATCGACCTCAACCAGTTCCAGCACCTCGTCTACCTCGCGCAGTACAACGAGGGCGCGGGCGACGACCTCACTCCCGTCGGCGCCACGGCCATCTACCCCCTGGCGCTGTACTCCTCCAAGCACGCGTCGGTCGACGAGATCCCCGAGGGCGGCACGGTGGTCGTCCCCAACGACGAGTCGAACCTCGCCCGCAGCCTCCTGGTGCTCCAGAGCGCGGGCCTCGTCACCCTCGAGGGCGGCGGATCCAGCATCTCCACGCTCGACGACATCGACCAGGACGCCTCGAAGGTCACGGTCACCACTGTCGACGCGGCCCTCACCGCCACGTCGCTGCCCGACGCGGACGCCGTCATCATCAACAACGACTTCGTCCCCGACGCCGGGCTCACCTCCGACGACGCCATCGCGCAGGACGACCCGAGCGACCCCGCCTCGCTCGCCTACGTCAACGTCTTCGCCGCCCGCGGGGACGACGCGTCGAACGAGACGTACCTCGAGCTCGCCCGCATCTTCGAGGACACGCCGGCCGTCATCGACGCGCTCGTCGAGAACTCGGGCGGCACCGCGGTCCCGCTGAAGACCCCGGCCGACGAGCTGCGGAGCATCCTCGCCACCACCGAGGAGGACGTCGCGGCGAGCAAGGCGGCGGAGTGACGGACGCCCGTCCCGCGGGCTCCGGCCCCGACGCCGATCCCCGTCCCGCCCGGGACGGGGATCCCGTCGCGCCGCACGTCTCCCTGCGGGGCGTCGGCAAGCGGTACCCGCCGCGCGCGAAGGGCGAGCCGGCCCTCGACGCGCTCGCGGACGTCGACCTCGACATCCGCCGCGGCGAGGTGTTCGGCATCATCGGCTACTCGGGTGCCGGCAAGAGCACGCTCGTGCGGCTCGTGAACGCGCTCGAGCTCCCGACGTCGGGCACCGTCTCGGTCGACGGGCGCGAGATCCAGGACCTCCCCGAGCGGGAGCTCCGGAAGCTCCGGCTCGGCATCGGCATGGTCTTCCAGCAGTTCAACCTCTTCACCTCGAAGACCGTGTGGGGCAACGTCGCGTACCCGCTGTCCGTGGCGGGCATGCCGAAGGACCAGCAGCAGCGCCGCATCAGCGAGCTCCTGCACTTCGTCGGCCTCGCCGACAAGGCGCACGCGCGGCCGGACGAGCTGTCCGGCGGCCAGAAGCAGCGCGTCGGCATCGCCCGGGCGCTCGCGACCAGCCCCGCGATCCTCCTCGCCGACGAGGCCACGAGCGCGCTCGACCCGGAGACCACGAGCGAGGTCCTGGCTCTCCTCCGCCGGGTCAACGAGGAGCTCGGCGTCACCATCGTCGTCATCACGCACGAGATGGAGGTCATCAAGTCCATCGCCGACCGCGTGGCCGTGATGGACTCCGGCCGCGTCATCGAGCAGGGCGAGGTGTTCGACGTGTTCTCGCGGCCGTCGAGCGACGCCGCGCGCCGCTTCGTGTCCACGGTGGTCGCGGGCGTGCCCGAGGCCGACGAGGTCGCCCGGCTCCGCGCCCGGCACCCCGGCCGCCTCGTCACGCTGTCCTTCGCGGACGGCGGGGCGACGCAGACGGAGGTGTTCCGGGCGCTCGCGGGCGCCGGCATCGCCTTCGAGGTCGTCCACGGCGGCATCACCGACATCCAGGGCCGCACCTTCGGCAACCTGACCCTCGCGCTCACCGGCGACCCGGCGCGCATCGACGAGGTGCTCGCCGCCGACCGCGCCGGCGTCACCGTGACGGAGGTGGTCTGAGATGGACGCGCTGACCCCGCTCCTGCCCCTCCTCGGCCGCGCCACGGTCGAGACGCTCACGATGGTGCTGCTCACGCTCCTGTTCGGCGGGCTCGGCGGCCTCGTCATGGGCCTCGGCCTGTACCTGACGCGCGCCGGCAGCCTGTTCGCCAACCGGCCCGTGTTCGCGGTGCTGAACGTGGTGGTCAACACCTTCCGGCCGATCCCGTTCATCATCTTCCTGGTCGCCGCGCAGCCCCTCGCCCGGCTCGCGACCGGCAGCGGCATCGGGCAGCCGGCGATCATCTTCACCCTGTCGCTCGCGGCGTCGTTCGCGATCAGCCGCATCGTCGAGCAGAACCTCCTCACGGTGCAGCCCGGCGTCATCGAGGCGGCCCGCTCGGTGGGCGCGAGCCCGGTGCGGATCGTCGTCACCCTGCTGATCCCGGAGGCGCTCGGCCCGCTGGTCCTCGGCTACACGTTCGTCTTCGTCGGGATCGTCGACATGACGGCCGTCGCGGGCGCGGTCGGCGGCGGCGGGCTCGGCGACTTCGCGATCGTCTACGGCTACCGGCAGTTCGAGCCGGTCGTGACGTGGTCGGCCGTGCTCATCATCATCGTGCTCGTGCAGGTGGTGCAGTTCATCGGCAACCGGCTGGCGCGCGCGGCGCTGCGGCGCTGATCCTCCCGCGCGTCGCCCGCCGCGGCCGCCTCGCTACCTCAGCGAGGCGGCCGCGGCGCGCACGTGCCGGGTGAGGTCCGCGAGCACGGGGGAGTCGACGCTCCAGCGCTGCCAGTGCAGCGCCACGTCCACGTGGGACGCCTCGTCGAGCCGCACGAGCACGCCCCGGCGCACGAGCTCCTCGGCCTGGAGGTCGGGCAGCATACCCCAGCCCATGCCGAGCGTGACCGCCGTGACGAACTCCGCCGACGAGGGCACGTAGTGCCGTGGCTGGCCGGCGGGCGCGCGCCGGCCACGGAGCCAGCGGTCCTGCATGGCGTCCTTGCGGTCGTACATGACGAGGGGCGCGGTCGCCAGCGCGCCGGGCGTCGGCCCGTCGGGCAGGTGCGCGTCGCGGTACGCGGGCGTCGCCAGCGCCCGGTACCGCATGCGGCCGAGCCGCTCCGAGGTGCAGCCCTGCACGGGGTCGCGCACGCTCGTGACGGCGGCCATGGCGGTGCCGTCGCGCAGCAGGTCGAGCGAGTGGTGCTCGTCCTCCCGCAGGACCTCGACGGCCTGCCCGGTCTCGGCGGCGAGGGCGGCGAACGCGGGCAGCAGCCAGGACGCGAGCGAGTCCCCGTTCACGACGACGGGCACGGCCGCGGTGCCGGCGCGCGGGGTGTCCCCATCACCTGGGCCGAGGAGCCCGTCGAGGTCGCGCTCGAGCAGCAGCACCTGCCGCGCGTGCCGGAGGACGGCGTCGCCGGCCTCGGTGGTGGTCGCGGGCCGGGTGCGGCGCAGGAGCACGCGGCCCGCGCTCCGCTCCAGCGCCGTGATGCGCTGGCTCACCGCGGACGGCGTCAGCCGCAGCGCGCGGGCGGCCGCGTCGAGCGTGCCCGCGTCGATGACGGCGGCCAGGGTGCGCAGGTGCTCGGTGCGGATGTCCATCATCAGCGATGCTAATGGTGCTCCACGGACGTGAGCTGGCCTGATGCCCGGCCGATGCCTACCGTGGGGGCATGCACCCGCTCGCGCACGCCCTCTCCGGCTTCGGCCTCGGCTTCTCCCTCATCGCCGCCATCGGCGCGCAGAACGCCTTCATCCTGCGGCAGGGCACGCGTCGCGAGCACGTCCTCGCGGTCGTCCTCATCTGCGCGGTCTCCGACGTGATCCTCATCGGGCTGGGCGTGGCGGGGGTCGGCGCGGTCATCGAGGCCGCCCCGGTGGCGATCGTCGTGATCCGCATCCTCGGCGCCTGCTTCCTCGCCGGGTACGCGGCGCTGTCCCTGCTCCGCGCCGTCGCGCCCGCGGGCCTCGCCGTCGCCGCGTCGGCGCCGCGCGCGCTCGGCGCCGTGGTCGCCGCGTGCCTCGCGCTCACCTGGCTGAACCCGCACGTCTACCTCGACACGGTCCTCCTCGTCGGATCGGTCGCCGCGGGCCACGGCGACGGCCGCTGGGCGTTCGGCATCGGGGCCATGGTCGCCAGCTGCGTCTGGTTCACGCTCCTCGCCACCGCGGCGCGCGTGTTCGCGCCCGTGCTCGCCCGTCCGGCGGCCTGGCGGGTGCTCGACACCGTGATCGCCGCCGTGATGCTGGTGCTCGCCGTGCAGATCCTGCTGCCGCTCGTGCCGGAGGAGCTCGCGGAGGGCGCGCGGATCCTCGTCGCCACGGCGGTCTGCCTGGCGCTCGCGGGAGCGGTCGCCGCGGGGTCCCGGTTCCGGCGTAGGCGCGCGGGCTCCACCGGCTCCGACGCCGAGGCCGCCGCCGCGGACGCCGTCGACCGCCGCCCCGCGGACGCCGTCGACCGCCGCCCCGCGGTCCCGGCGGCATCCGACCTGCCCGATGCGCCCGCGCCCGCCTCCCCGGTCGGCACCTCCGCCCCCACGCGATGAGGGCCGCGCCGCGCCCGGGACGCCGCGCGCTCCCCGGCTCGGAACACCCGGGGCCCTCCCGCTGTTGACCCCGGCATGACCGTCCCGCTCTCCATCCTCGACCTCGCCCCCATCGCCCCCGGGGAGACCGCCCGCGACAGCTTCGCCGCCTCCGTGGCGCTCGCCCAGCAGGCCGAGCGCAGCGGCTACCGCCGGGTCTGGTACGCGGAGCACCACAACATGGCGTCCATCGCGTCGAGCGCCACGAGCGTCCTGATCGCGCACGTCGCCAGCCGGACGTCGACGATCCGCCTCGGCTCCGGCGGCGTGATGCTCCCCAACCACTCGCCGCTCACCATCGCCGAGCAGTTCGGCACGCTCGAGACGCTGCACCCGGGCCGCATCGACCTCGGCCTCGGCCGCGCCCCCGGCAGCGACCAGGCCACCTTCCGGGCGCTCCGCCGCGACCCCGCGTCGTCCGACCGGTTCCCCGAGGACGTCGTCGAGCTGCAGGGCTTCCTCGCCGGCGAGAGCCAGGTCCCCGGGGTCTCCGCGACCCCCGGCGCGGGCACCCGCGTGCCCCTCTACATCCTCGGGTCCTCGCTCTTCGGCGCCCAGCTCGCGGCGGCCCTCGGCCTGCCGTACGCGTTCGCCTCGCACTTCGCGCCCGACGCCCTGCTCGAGGCCGTGCGGATCTACCGCCGCGACTTCCGCCCCTCCGAGCAGCTCCAGGAGCCGTACGCCATCGCCGGCATCAACGCCATCGCCGCCGACGACCGCGCCGACGCCGAGCGCCAGTTCCAGGACGTCCGCCGGGCGCGGCTCATGATGCTGCTCCGGCAGAGCGGGCAGATCCCGGCCGACCAGACCTTCACCGACGACGAGCTCGACCGGCTCCTCGAGGCGCCCGTCGGCGCGCACGTGGCCAGCATGATGACGTACACGGGCATCGGCACGGGGGCCGAGGTCTCCGACTACGCGAACCGCTTCGCGGAGCGCGCGGGCGTCGACGAGGTCATCGTCGGGCACGCCTCGCAGCGGACGCCGGAGCGCCTCCGCTCGGTGGAGCTGCTCGCCGACGCGCACGCGCTCGTCGCCGCGTAGCCCGGTTCCGTGCCCCCCGACCCCGACGACGCCGCGCGGGACGACGCCGCGCCGATGGAGGCGGCCCCGGCCGACGCCGCGCCCCTCGACCCGCGTGCGTCCCTGGCCGCCCTGCGGGCCGACACGCTCGCGCTCATCCGCGGGCTCGACCGCGACGTGGCGGCCATCGTCGAGGCGCGCCAGGACGCCAACTCCGACGACGAGCACGACCCGGAGGGAGCGACCCTCGCCTTCGAGCGCTCGCAGTCCGACGCGATGATCCACGAGGCGCGCGCCCGCCTGGGCGACGTCGACGCGGCCGTCGCACGACTCGACGCCGGCACCTACGGCCGGTGCGAGGTCTGCGGGGAGCGGATCCCGGCCGGCCGGCTCGAGATCCGTCCGGCCGCGCGCCGCTGCGTCGCGCACGCCTGAGCGACGCCGTTGACGGCCGGTCGGATCAGGCCCCGTCGTCGTCCAGGTCGAGGATCAGCTGGCGGAGGAGCCCCGCCAGCGTGTCGCGATCGGCGGCGGGCATCGTCTCCAGCAGGTCGGCCTCCTCGGCGACCAGCCGCGTGATGGCCGTGTCCACGCGCGTGCGCCCGGCGTCGGACATGACCACGAGGATCCCGCGCCCGTCGTGCGGGTCCGTCCGGCGCTCCACGAGCCCGCGGGCGACGAGCCGGTCGATGCGGTTCGTCATGGTGCCCGAGGAGACGAGCGTCTGCTGGAGGAGGGCCTTGGGGCTCAGCTGGTAGGGATCGCCCGCGCGCCGGAGCGCCGACAGCACGTCGAACTCCCAGGACTCGAGCTCCGACTCCTGGAACGCCGAGCGCCGGGCGCGCTCCAGCAGCCGCGACAGCCGTCCGACGCGCGACAGCACCTCGAGTGGGGAGAAGTCGAGGTCGGGCCGCTCGCCCCGCCACGCGTCGACGATGCGGTCGACCTCGTCGCGGCTGGGCATGCCCCCATCATGCCGGTCCGCCCCGGCTCCCCGGACCCACCTGGGAGTCCGGCTCCTCCTCGGCCTCCGGCGCCCGCCACCCCGCGGGGAAGAGGTCGTGGACGTCCTCGGCGACGCCGGCCGCGTCGAACAGGGACGCCGAGCGCACCCGGCGACGGGCCGCGTCGCCGAGCGCCTCGGACCGGCCCTCGGCGATGCGCCGGGCGAACGCGAGGGTGGCGAGGCAGGAGCGAGCGGCGCGACGGCGTCGACCACGGGGCGGAGGGCATCCGCCGACACGGGCCCGCGGACCCGGTGCGCGAGGCGCAGCCCGGGAGTCGCGCCCGGGACCGACGCCGTCCACGACTCGGGCAGCGGCTCGATCCCCGCGGGGCGCAGGGCCTCGACGAGGGCGCGGTCGAGCCGGGGCAGGTCCACGGCCAGCCCCGCGAAGGTCTCCTCCAGGTCCTCGGGATCCGCGGAGACGCCGAAGGGGACGTCGCACGCGACCCGGTCCGCGGGGCCCGCGGGGCGGACGTCGACGACGAGACCCGCGGGGTCGCCGGTCGCCACGCGCTCGGCGAGGGCCAGGTGGAGGTCCTCCACGGCCCGGCGCATCGCGATCCTGCCCCGATGCTCCTCGAACCGGAGGCGATCGCCGGGTTAAAGGTCGTCGAGCGGGATGCGCGCGCGTCGCAGGAGGTCCAGCGTGATGCCGTCGACGAGCTGGTCGGGGGAGCAGGAGCGGTACCCGGTGGCCGGATCGACGGCCGCCGGGGTGAGCACCGCGCGCTCCGCGTACAGGCGGAGGGCCGTGTCGGAGAGGCCGGTCGGGGATCGGAACCGACCGGCGGGGAGGTTCGTGGGGGGCGTGGAGGACATGCCCTCACGGTGGGCCCTGCCCCAGGGGCGGAGTCGAGCGCCCGGCCGACCGGCGCACCGCGGTCTGGCAGACTCGACCTGCGCACGGCCGGGCCGTGGAGCGGTCCGCCTTGGTGTAACGGCAGCACTTCAGCCTTTGGAGCTGTGAGGTCCAGGTTCGAATCCTGGGGGCGGAGCGACGCCCGCCGGCCGCGCCGGACGACGGAACGCGAGACGCAGGGAGATCGTCATGACCGACTCAGACAGCACGCCGAGGACCCGCGAGATCCCCATCGTCACGGGCGAGCTCGACGTCGACGGCGAGCCGCGCAGCCCCTCGATCGCCGTCGTGATCCTCGCCGCCGGCCAGGGCACGCGCATGCGCTCGCGCCTCCCCAAGGTGCTGCACGCGCTCGCCGGGCTGCCGCTCGTCGGCCACGTGCTCGCGACCGCGGAGGAGCTGGGCGCCCGCCACGTCGTCACCGTCGTCCGCCACGAGCGCGACCAGGTCGTCGAGGTCGTCCGCGCCCTCTCGCCCGACGCCCTCGTGGTCGACCAGGACGAGATCCCGGGCACCGGCCGCGCGGTGGAGGTGGGCATCACCGCCCTGCCCGACGGGTTCACGGGCCAGGTCGTCGTGCTGTCCGGCGACGTGCCGCTGCTCGACGCGGCGACCCTCCGCTCGCTCGTGTCCGCGCACCGGCAGGCCCGCAACGACTTGACCCTGCTCACCGCCCGCCTCGCCGACCCCACCGGCAACGGGCGCATCATCCGCGGCGAGGACGGCGCGTTCCAGGCCATCGTCGAGCAGAAGGACGCCACGGGCGACCAGCTCCGCATCGACGAGGTCAACGCGGGCGTCTACGTCTTCGACGCGGAGGCGCTGCGGCGGACCCTGGGCGCCATCGGCACCGAGAACGCGCAGCGGGAGAAGTACCTCACCGACGCGGCCGACGTCATCCGCCGCGCGGGCGGCGCCATCGAGGCGCTCCCCGTGCGCGACAGCTGGCTCGTCGCGGGCATCAACGACCGGGTGCAGCTCACGGCGGCCGCGACGGAGCTGAACGCGCGCATCATCCGGCGCTGGCAGCTCGCGGGCGTGACCGTCCAGGACCCGCGCACCACCTGGATCGACGTGAAGGCCACGCTCGCCGCCGACGTGACCGTCCTCCCGGGCACGCAGATCCTCGGCGCCAGCACGGTGGCCGCGGGCGCCACGGTCGGCCCCGACACGACCCTCCGCGACACGGAGGTCGGCGAGGACGCCGAGGTCCGCCGCACCGACGCGGAGCTCGCCGTCATCGGCGCCCGCGCGAAGGTCGGCCCGTTCTCGTTCCTCCGCCCGGGCACGCGCCTCGGCGACGACGGCAAGATCGGCGCCTACGTCGAGACCAAGAACGTGGAGATCGGCGCGTCCAGCAAGGTCCCGCACCTCAGCTACGTGGGCGACGCGACCATCGGCGAGCACACCAACATCGGCGCCGGCGCGATCTTCGCGAACTACGACGGCGTCGCCAAGCACCGCACGGAGGTCGGCGACCACGTGCACGTGGGCTCGCGGAACGTCTTCGTCGCACCCGTTAGGATCGGTACCGGCTCCTACACGGGTGCCGGTGCCGTCATCCGCAAGGACGTCCCGCCCGGCGCACTCGGCATCTCGGTGGCGCCGCAACGCAACATGGTCGGCTGGACCGAGGCCAAGCGACCGGGCACCCCCGAGGCCCGGGCCGCCGTCGAGGCCGCCGACGGCGCGAGGGACGACTCGTCCGACGCCCAGACCACCGAGCAGCACTGACGAGACGGAGTCCCGTGTCCGCAATCAAGACCGCCGGAGAGAAGCGGCTCGTGCTCGTCACGGGGCGCGCGCACCCCGAGCTCGCCGAGCAGATCGCGGAGGAGCTCGAGACCACCCTCGTGCACACCGACGCGCGGACCTTCGCCAACGGCGAGCTCTACATCCGCTACGACGAGAGCGTCCGCGGCAGCGACGCCTTCGTCATCCAGGCGCACACGGCGCCCATCAACGAGTGGCTCATGGAGCAGCTCATCATGGTCGACGCGCTGAAGCGCGCCTCCGCGAAGCGCATCACGGTGGTGGCCCCGTTCTACCCCTACGCGCGCCAGGACAAGAAGGGCCGCGGCCGCGAGCCGATCTCCGCCCGTCTGGTGGCCGACCTCTTCAAGGCCGCCGGCGCCGACCGGATCATGTCGGTCGACCTGCACGCCGCCCAGATCCAGGGCTTCTTCGACGGTCCCGTCGACCACCTCTTCGCCATGCCCGTGCTCCTCGAGCACATGCGCAGCGTCCTCGACTCGAAGACCCTCACGGTCGTCTCGCCCGACATGGGCCGCGTCCGCGTCGCCGACATCTGGAGCGACAAGCTCGGCGCCCCCCTCGCCATCATCCACAAGCGCCGCGACCCGAAGGTGCACAACCAGGTCACCGTGCACGAGATCGTCGGCGAGGTCTCGGATCGCGTCTGCCTGCTGGTGGACGACCTCATCGACACGGGGCGCACCATCGTCTCGGCCGCCGAGGCGCTCAAGAGGAACGGCGCCACGGGCGTCGTGGTCGCCGCGACGCACGCCGTCTTCTCGGACCCGGCCACGCAGATCCTCGACAGCCCGCACATCGACTCGGTCGTCGTCACGGACACGCTGCCGATCCCGGAGGGGAAGCGCTGGGACAAGCTCACGGTGCTGCCCATCGCGCCGCTGCTGGCCCGCGCGATCCACGAGGTCTTCGACGACGGATCCGTCACGAGCATGTTCGACGGGGCGGCCTGACCCGGTGCGCGCCCGCCGCCTCCCCGTGCGGGGGGCGGCTCCGGCGGGTCAGTCCCGGGAGTTCCGCTCGACGACCTCGCGCGCGACGCGCCCCGAGGGGATGAGGCCCAGCGAGACGATGTGCTCGTCGCCGCCGAAGGCGTACCGCGTGTAGCACTCGTAGCCCACGACGCCGGGGCCGAAGAGCTGGAAGCGCACCTCGTAGGACGGGGAGTCGGGGCGCTCGAAGCGCACGAAGTCGGCGCACGCCATGTCGGCCGTGTTCGCGCCGACGCGCACCATGGTGACGACGCCGGGCAGCAGCAGGCTGACGATCCCGACGACGACGACGACCCGCATCACGAGGAGCGTGCGCTTGCTGCGCAGGCTGCGGGGGCGGTGCGGCTCGTAGCCCGCGAGCTCGGGGTGCTCGTCGTCGTCCATCCGCCCCAGTCTGACAGACGCCCCGCCGCCCACGAGGGGCGGCGGGGCGTCGTCGGGGCGCGGACGGCTAGTGCGTGTCCTCGGCCTCGATCTCGGAGCGGTCGCCGGACCACAGCGTGTGGAAGGTGCCCTCCTTGTCGACGCGGTGGTACGTGTGGGCGCCGAAGAAGTCGCGCTGGCCCTGCACCAGGGCGGCGGGCAGGCGCTCGGAGGCGAGCGAGTCGTAGTAGCTGAGCGCCGACGCGAAGCCGGGCACCGGGATGCCGGACAGCGCGGCGACCGAGACGACGCGGCGCCAGGCCTGCTCGCCGTCGGCGACGGCCTTCGCGAAGTACGGGTCCTCCAGCAACGTGGCGAGACCCGAGTCCTTCTCGTACGCCTCGACGATGCGGTTCAGGAACTGGGCGCGGATGATGCAGCCGCCGCGCCAGATCTCCGCGACCTTGCCCTTGTCGATGTCCCAGCCGTACTCCTCCGCGCCCGCGATGATCGCGTCGAAGCCCTGCGCGTACGCGACGACCTTGCTGGCGTAGAGCGCGGCGCGCACGTCGTCCTCGAAGGTGTCCCCGCCGGGCTGGATCTCCGGACGGCTCGTGATCGTGGCCTGCACGGCCTTCCGCTGCTCGGGCTTCGAGGAGACGGCGCGGGCGAACACGGCCTCCGCGATGCCGCCCACGGGCACGCCGAGGCCCACCGCGTTCTGCACGGTCCAGACGCCGGTGCCCTTGGAGCCGGCCTGGTCGACGATCACGTCGACGAGGGGCTTCCCGGTCGACGCGTCCGCCTGCCGCAGCACCTCCGCGGTGATCTCGATGAGGTACGACTCGAGGTCGCCCCCGTTCCACTCCTCGAAGACGTCCGCGATCGCGTCGGGCTCGTGGCCGCCGACGCGGCGCAGCAGGTCGAACGACTCGGCGATGAGCTGCATGTCGGCGTACTCGATGCCGTTGTGGATCATCTTCACGAAGTGGCCGGCGCCGTCGGTGCCGACGTGGGTCACGCAGGGCTCGCCCTCCGCGACCGCGGCGATGGACTCGAGGATGGGGCCGAGCGTCTCGTACGCCTCGGCGGTCCCTCCGGGCATGATGCTCGGGCCCTTGAGCGCGCCCTCCTCGCCGCCGGAGATGCCGGCGCCGACGAAGTGGAGGCCCTTGGCGCGGACCTCCTTCTCGCGGCGGATGGTGTCGGTGAACAGGGCGTTGCCGCCGTCCACGATGATGTCGCCCTCCTCGAACGCCGCGGTCAGCTGCTCGATGACGGCGTCCGTGCCGCGTCCGGCCTTGACCATGATGATCGCCGTGCGGGGACGCTGCAGCGACGCGGCGAACTCCTCGACGGTGGTGGCGGCGACGAAGCCGGCCTCGGGGTGCTCCTCGATGAGGTGCGTGGTCTTCTCGGTGGTGCGGTTGTACACCGCGACCGTGTTGCCCTCGCGGCTGGCGAGGTTGCGGGCGAGGTTCGACCCCATCACCGCGAGCCCCACCACCCCGATGTTCGCCGTGGCCTTCTGGTCATCTGACATCTGATGCCTCCTTGTCGACAGTCGTGCTCAGGGTACGCCCGGGTCCCCGGGCGTCAGCGAGGTCTCGGGGAGCGTCTCGTAGGATGGACGGGCGCACCGCGAGGGTCGCGCCGCACGAGTTCCTCACCGAACCGCAGGGAGTGATCCGCATCGACGCCGTCCGCCCGTTCCCGCCCGTGATCGTGATGGGGGTCTCCGGATCCGGGAAGTCGACGGTGGGCGACCTCCTCGCCCAGGACGCGGGCGTCCCCTTCGTCGACGGGGACGACCTCCACACCGACGTCGCCCGCCGGAAGATGGCCGAGGGCCACGCCCTCGACGACGACGACCGGCGCCCCTGGCTCGAGGCCGTCGGGCGCGTGCTCGCCGACCGGCCCGAGGGCGGCCCGGTCGTCGCCTGCAGCGCCCTGAAGCGCTCCTACCGCGACGTCCTCCGCGCCTCCGCGCCCGACGTCGCCTTCGTGCACCTCGCGGGCGACCACGACCTCCTGGCCGAGCGCCTCGGGCACCGGGCGGGCCACTTCATGCCGGGCAGCCTCCTCGCCTCGCAGCAGCGCACGCTGGAGCCGCTCGGCGACGACGAGCGCGGCGTCACGCTCGACATCGCCGACGACCCGGTGGCCCTCGCCGACGCCGCGGTCCGCGAGCTCCTGCCCGGCGGCCGCACCGCGTCGCCCGGCCGGCTCGACGACGCCCCGGCGTCGCCGACGGAGCCCGCCGCCGCGGTCCCCGAGGCGGACGTCCCGGCGCTCGTCCGCGCCGCGCGCGCCGATGACGCGCTGCCGGATCCGTCGGTCGCCGCCGCGGCCGTCGGCGAGACCGCGCCGTCCGACGAGGGCGCGCCCGCGGCAGCCGTCCACCAGCCCATCCGGGTGGCGATCGTCGGCTGCGGCGTCATCGGCACCCACCACGCGCGCGTCCTCGCCGAGCACCCCGGCTTCCGCGTCGCCGCGCTCGTCGACACGAGCGCCGCCACCGCGGAGGAGCTCGCCGACGTGGTCGTCGAGGAGCTGCGCGCCGAGCGCCCCCGCGTCTTCGCCCGGCTGGCCGACCTCGTCCGCGCGGAGGCCGCCGAGCTCGTCGTCATCTGCACCCCGAGCGGCCTGCACATCGGCCTCGCCGAGGAGGCGCTCGCCGCGGGCCTGCACGTCGTCATCGAGAAGCCGCTCGACGTCGACCTGGCGCGGGGCCGCCGCATCGCGGAGCTCGCGCGCGCGGCCGCCGGGCGCGGGATCCTCTCCACCGTCATCAGCCAGCACCGCTTCAACCCGTCGAGCGTGGTCGTCGACCGCGCCGTGCGCTCGGGCCGGCTCGGCCGGCTCACCTCCGCGGTCGCGAGCGCCCCGTGGTGGCGCAGCCAGGGCTTCTACGACTCCGGGCACTGGCGCGGCACGTGGGACCTCGACGGCGGCGGCGCCCTCATGAACCAGGGCGTGCACACGCTCGACCTCCTCGTCTCCTACCTCGGCCGTCCGGTCGAGGTCTACGCGCAGACCGCGCTGCTCGCCCACGAGGGCATCGAGGTGGAGGACGTGGCGGTCGCCGTGATCCGCTTCGCCTCGGGCGCCCTCGCGACCCTGCAGGCGACCACCGCCGGCTACCCGGGACTCGACACGCGCGTGCAGGTGCAGGGGACGCGCGGGTCCGCGGTCATCGAGGCGGGCTCGCTCACCTACTTCCACGCGGCGCCCGAGTCCGGCGTGCCGGCCCAGGCGGACGTGCGGAACGACGCCGAGCTCGAGCTGCACGACGCGGACCTGCCCCGGTCCCCGCGCCTGGACAACACCTACCTCGAGGGCCACTACCGGCAGTACGACGACATCGCCGACGCGCTGCGGACGGGACGCCCGGCGGGGGTGACCGTCGACGACGCGTTCCTGTCGCTGGCGACCGTGGTGAGCGTGTACGTCTCGGCCACGCTCGGCACGCCGGTCGCCTTCGAGGACGTCGTCGACGGCGTGCACGACGGCCTGCGCCTCCGCGTCGGGCAGTCGACGCCGCCCGCGCCCGGCGCCGCGGCCCCGACCGCGCGGGAGGGGTCCACCGCGGACGCGTCGACCGGGGACCCGTCCGTCCGGTAGCATCGGGGGTTGAACTTCGGCGAGGGATCGCAGGGGCCGTGCGCGAGCACGGCGGCGGTCCGTTATCGACGCGGTGGACGGGGCTCGCACCTCATTCCTCACGCGCAAGCGTTCGAGCAGACGACACCCACACGACGCGAGCCCTCACGGGCTCCACTAGGAGCGACACCATGGTTGACAACAACCTCACCGCGGAGCTGCGCACGCAGTTCGGCAAGGGCGCGGCCCGCAAGATCCGCGCGATCGGCAAGATCCCCGCGGTCATCTACGGCCACGGCACCGACCCGCAGCACGTCACGCTGCCGGGCCACGAGCTCATGCTCATCATCCGCAAGGCGAACCAGATCATCACGCTCGACATCGCCGGCAAGCCGCAGCTCGCGCTGGTGAAGGACGTCCAGAAGGACCCCGTCCGCCAGATCATCGAGCACGTCGACCTCATCGTCGTCCGCCAGGGCGAGCGCGTCGAGGTCGAGGTCCCGATCCACGTCGAAGGCGAGTCCTACCCGGGCACGATCCACACCATCGAGAACACCTCCATCCTGGTCGAGGTCGAGGCCACGCACATCCCGGAGAGCTTCGTCGTCTCCATCGAGGGCTTCGAGGACGGCACGCAGGTCTCAGCCGGCCAGGTCGACCTCCCCGCCGGCGCCACGCTGGTCACCGACCCCGAGACGCTCGTCCTCGCGGTCTCCGTGCCCCAGCTCGACCTCACGACCGACGCGGTCGACGAGGACGTCGTGGCCGAGGGCGACGCCGAGGTCGACGTCACCGACGACGGCGCCACCGGCGACCAGTCGGGCGACTCCGACAAGTAGCACCACCGCGGCCCGCGGGCCGCGCCGCCGCATCGCGCGGCACCGCACCACCAGCACCACGGAGCCCGTCGGCCGCCGTCCGGGACACCGGCCGCGGCCGGCGGGCTCCGCGCATCCGCCCCGGATGCGGCCGACGACGAGGAGATCGCACGTGGACGACCGGACGCTGCTCGTGGTCGGGCTCGGCAACCCGGGCCCGCAGTACGCCGGCACGCGCCACAACGTCGGCCAGATGGCCCTCGACGTGCTGGCCGACCGGATGCGCGCCACCTTCCGCTCGCACCGCGCCAACGCGCAGGTCGCGGAGGGCCGTCCCGTCCCGGGCGGGCCAAAGCTCATCCTCGCGAAGCCCAGCTCGTTCATGAACCTCTCCGGAGGGCCCGTCGCGAACCTCCTCAAGTACTTCTCGCTCGACGCGTCGCAGCTCGTGGTCGCGCACGACGAGCTCGACATCCCGTTCGACGCCATGAAG
Source organism: Clavibacter sp. GW821-FHT01D01 (assembly GCF_059422605.1). Classification (NCBI taxonomy): domain Bacteria; kingdom Bacillati; phylum Actinomycetota; class Actinomycetes; order Micrococcales; family Microbacteriaceae; genus Clavibacter; species Clavibacter sp. GW821-FHT01D01. The sequence goes on along the minus strand of NZ_JBWKXC010000004.1, from coordinate 224,945 downwards.
CTCAAGCAGGGTGGCGGGCACGGCGGCCACAACGGCATCCGCGACATCATCTCCTCGGCCGGCACGGGCGACTTCACGCGCGTGCGCATCGGCATCGGCCGGCCTCCCGGCCGTCAGGACGCGGCGGACTTCGTGCTGAAGCCCTTCTCCTCCACCGAGCGGCAGGTGCTGCCGAACGTGCTCGAGGACGCCGCGGACGCCATCGAGATGATCGCCGCCGACGGCCTCATCGCCGCGCAGCTGCGCTTCCACACCGCCGCGTCCTGACGGACGCGCCGCTCCCGCCCGTCCGCCCTCGGCGGACGACGGCGAGCACGTCGGTGGCGGCGCGTACGATCATCTGGTGATCCTCCAGGGCTTGATCCCGGCGCTCTCGCGCGCCTCCACGTTCGACGACGCCCTCGCATCGGCCTCCCGCGACGCCGACTTCTCCCTCACCGAGGGGCTCCAGGGGCCGCTGCTCGCGGGGCTCCTCCGCCAGCGCATCCAGCGCGGCATCCCGGGGTGCCTGCTCGTCGTCACCGCCACCGGCCGCGAGTCCGAGGGCATGCGCCGCAGCCTCGCCGCGGTGCTGCCCGACGCCGAGATCCTCGAGTTCCCGGCGTGGGAGACCCTGCCGCACGAGCGGCTGAGCCCGAGCGCCGAGATCGTCGGCAAGCGGATCCACGCGCTCCGCCGCATGGAGCAGTGGCACCGCGCGCTCGGCCAGGGCGCCCGCGAGGTGCCGGCCGACCAGGTGCGGCCGCTCGTCGTCGTCGCCTCCGTGCGCGCCGCGCTGCAGCCCGTCGCCGACAACCTCACCGAGCTCGCGCCCGTGCAGCTCGTCACCGGCAGCCGCGGCCACGACCTGTCGGAGCTCGCGGTGCGGCTCGTCGACCTCGCCTACTCGCGCGTCGACATGGTCACGCGCCGCGGCGAGTTCGCGGTGCGCGGCGGCATCCTCGACGTCTTCCCGCCGGTCTCCGACCACCCCGTGCGCGTCGAGTTCTTCGGCGACGAGGTCGACCAGATGCGACCGTTCGCGGTCGCCGACCAGCGCTCCCTCGAGGAGACGGTCGAGTCCGTGGAGCTCCCGCCGAGCCGCGAGCTGCTGCTGAGCGCCCCCGTGCGCCAGCGCGCACGGGAGATGCAGCACGAGTTCCCGAACCTGCAGCAGATGCTCGCCAAGATCGCGGAGGGCATCCCGGTGGAGGGCATGGAGTCCCTCGCGCCCGCGCTCGTCGACCGGCTGGTGCCCGTCACCCACTACCTCCCGGTCGACGCGGCCATCGCCGTCGTCTCGCCCGAGCGCGTGTCCACCCGGGCGCAGAGCCTCGCCGACACGAACCGCGAGTTCCTCGACGCCGCCTGGAACGCCGCCACCGCCGGTGCCCAGGCCCCCATCGACCTCGCCTCCGGCGACTTCCTCTCCCTCGGGCGGCTGCGCGACGCCCGCGGCCCGCGCCGCTGGTGGACCCTGTCGGGCTTCCAGGCCACCGACGTGCTCCCGGAGGACCTGGGCATCGACGAGGTCATGACCGTCCGCATCCAGGCGGATCCGGTCCCGAGCTTCGCGGGCAACGCCGACGGCGCCGTCGAGCACGTGCGCGAGCGCCTCGCGGCGGGGTGGAGCGTGGGCGTCGTCGCGCAGGGCTCCGGGCTCGTCGAGCGCGCCGACACCGTCCTCCGCGAGGCCGGCGTGCCCGCGCGCGTGGTCGAGGAGTTCCCCGCGGCGCCGGAGGCGGGCATCGCCTACCTCCTGCGCGCCGCGATCGACGCGGGCTTCGAGATGCCCGAGATCCAGCTGGCGCTGCTCACGGAGAGCGAGTTCTACGGCCGGGCCGCCGGGTACGACAGCCGGCAGGTCAAGAAGCTCGCCACGCGCCGCAAGAACGTCGTCGACCCGCTGCAGCTGAAGCCGGGCGACCACGTCGTGCACACCACGCACGGCATCGGGCGCTTCGTGGAGCTCACCCAGCGCGAGGTCTCCTCCGGCGGACGCAACGCGGTGAAGACGCGGCGCGAGTACCTCGTCATCGAGTACGCGCCCTCGAAGCGCGGCTACCCGGGCGACAAGCTCTTCGTGCCCACCGATCAGCTCGACCTCCTCAGCCGGTACGTCGGCGGCGAGGAGCCCGGGCTCAGCAAGATGGGCGGCAGCGACTGGGCTGCGGCCAAGGGCAAGGCGCGCCGGGCCGTCCGCGACATCGCGGTCGAGCTCGTGAAGCTCTACTCCGCGCGCATGGCGTCGCGCGGGCACTCGTTCCCGCCGGACACCCCCTGGCAGCGCGAGCTCGAGGAGGCGTTCCCGTTCATGGAGACGCCCGACCAGCTCACCGTCATCGACGAGGTCAAGCGCGACATGGAGAGCCCCATCCCCATGGACCGCCTGGTCTCGGGCGACGTCGGCTTCGGCAAGACCGAGATCGCCGTGCGCGCCGCGTTCAAGGCGGTGCAGGACGGCAAGCAGGTCGTCATGCTCGTGCCCACCACGCTGCTCGTGAAGCAGCACTTCGAGACGTTCTCCGAGCGCTTCGCCGGGTTCCCGGTCCACCTGCGCCAGCTCAGCCGCTTCCAGACCGACAAGGAGTCCCGCGAGACCATCAAGGGGCTGGAGGACGGCTCGGTCGACGTCGTCATCGGCACGCATCGCCTGCTCACGGGCAGCATCGCGTTCAAGGACGTCGGCCTCGTCATCATCGACGAGGAGCAGCGGTTCGGCGTCGAGCACAAGGACGCGCTGAAGAAGCTGAAGGCCAACGTCGACATCCTCGCCATGTCGGCCACGCCCATCCCGCGCACGCTCGAGATGGCGGTCACGGGCATCCGCGAGATGTCGACGCTGGCGACCCCGCCGGAGGACCGGCACCCGATCCTCACCTTCGTCGGCCCGAACAGCGAGAAGCAGATCGCGGCGGCGATCCGCCGGGAGCTCCTCCGCGAGGGCCAGGTGTTCTTCGTGCACAACCGCGTCTCGAGCATCAACCGGGTCGCGTCCGAGCTGGCGGAGCTCGTGCCCGAGGCGCGCGTCGCCGTGGCGCACGGCAAGATGAGCGAGGCCATGCTGGAGCAGGTCATCGTGGACTTCTGGGAGCGGAAGTTCGACGTGCTCGTCTCGACCACCATCATCGAGACCGGCCTCGACATCGCCAACGCGAACACGCTCATCATCGACCGGGCCGACAAGTACGGCCTCAGCCAGCTGCACCAGCTGCGCGGGCGCGTCGGCCGCGGGCGGGAGCGCGCGTACGCGTACTTCCTCTACGACGCCGACAAGCCGCTGTCCGAGACGGCGCACGACCGGCTGTCCACCATCGCGGCCAACAACGAGCTCGGCTCCGGCATGCAGGTGGCGCTGAAGGACCTCGAGATCCGCGGCGCGGGGAACCTGCTGGGCGGCGAGCAGTCCGGCCACATCCAGGGCGTCGGCTTCGACCTCTACCTCCGCATGATCGGCGAGGCCGTCTCGACTTTCCGGGGCGACGTGGCCGAGGGCCAGACCGAGCTGCGGCTCGAGCTGCCGGTCGACGCGCACATCCCGGAGGAGTACGTCGACAGCGAGCGGCTGCGCCTGGAGGCCTACCAGAAGCTCTCGACGGCGGCGTCGCCCGCGGCGTCGGACGACCAGATCGACCGGGTCATCGAGGAGCTGTCGGACCGGTACGGCGAGCCGCCCGTGGAGGTCGACAACCTCGTGCGGGTGTCGCGCCTGCGTCGCGTCGCGCAGCGGGCGGGGCTCAGCGAGGTCGTGGCCATGGGCCCGAACCTCCGCATCGCGCCGGCCGACCTCGCCGACAGCAAGCAGGTGCGCCTGCAGCGCATGTACCCGGGGAGCCGCCTGTTCGCGCAGACCAACGCCGTGACCGTGCCGCTGCCCAAGCGCGACGGCGAGCCGCTGCCGGACTCCGAGCTCGTGGACTGGGTGCGCCAGCTCCTCGACGCGGTGTTCACGGTGGAGCCCGCGCCCGCGGCGAAGGAGTCCGCGCCGAGGGCCTGACCCGGCGGCGGGCGCCGGCGCCTAGGCGCGGGCCGGTCCGCCGTCGACGTGCGCCGGGAAGTCGTCGCGCGTCGCGTCGTCCGCGTCCGCGTCGCCCCCGGCGCGGCGGGCACGGCGGCTGCGGATCGACAGGGTGACGGCGGCCGCGACGATGGAGACGCCCGAGCCGAGGAGCACCGCGAGGGTGCCCTCGTCGCGCACCTCGTCCAGGCCCGCGAACGCCAACTCGCTCATGAGCAGCGACACCGTGAAGCCGATGCCGCCGAGCAGCGACACGGTCACGAGGTCGGGCAGGGCGAGGCCGCCCGGGGATCCGCGTCGCCGGGCGACGGCCGCGCCGAGCAGCCCGCCCGCGGTGATGCCGACGAGCTTCCCCAGCGGGAGCGCGAGAGCGATGCCCCAGAACGCGGGCGCGAGCTCCGCGAGCCCGACCGCGGGGATCGCGACGAGCGCCGCGGAGAACGCGAAGAGCGGCAGCACGATGCCGTTCGAGGCGGGCTCGAGCGCGTGCGCGGCGCGGAGGCCCGAGAGGCGGGGGAGCGCGAAGCCGAGGGCGACGCCCGCGATGGTGGCGTGGATCCCGGAGGAGAGCGTCGCCCACCACGTGACGAGCGCGATGAGGACGAGCAGGGCCACCACGGCTGTCCGGGCCGCGCCGGTGCGCCCGACGCCGAGCCGGCCGACGACGGCGAAGAGGGCCACGCCCGCCACCGCGACGACGAGCGGCACGACCGCGAGGTCCTCCGTGAAGAAGACGGCGATGATCCCGATGGCGATCAGGTCGTCGAGCACCGCGAGCGCGAGGAGGAACACGCGGACGGCCGCGGGCAGCCCCCGGCCGAACACGGCGAGCACGCCGAGCGCGAAGGCGATGTCGGTCGCCGTCGGCACCGGCCAGCCCCGCTCGAAGCCGCTGCCGGCGGTGATCGCGAGGTACACGCCCGCGGGTACGACGACCCCGCCGACGGCGGCGATGGCCGGGACGAGCGCGGCGGAGACGCTGTTCAGCCCGCCGGCGAGGAACTCGTGCTTGAGCTCGACGGCGACGATGAAGAAGAAGACGACGAGCAGGCCGTCGCTCACCCAGTGGCGCAGCGACAGGTCGACGCCGATCGCGGGCAGGGCGAGGTGCCCGTCGGCCCACGCGATGAGGCCGGGCCCGGCGGGCGTGTTCGCCACGACGAGGCCCACCACGGCGGCGAAGAGGAGGAGTCCGGCGGCGATGCGCTCGGAGCGGATGAGGGCGGTCATGTGCGCCTTCCGGGGTCGGGGGAGGAGGAGACGGTCGCCCGCCGCCGACCAGACTTCCCGGCGCACCGGAGATCAGCCTACCGGCGGTCCGGTGCGAGGATGACGGCATGAGCGAGCCCGCGTCCCCCTCCGCGCCCTCCGGATCCGCCGCCGCGGCCGTCGGCGACCTCGCCGCCGCGATGGCCGTCCTCCGGGCACCCGACGGCTGCGTCTGGAACCGCGGCATGACGCATCGCTCGCTCGTGCCGTACCTGCTCGAGGAGAGCCACGAGCTGGTCGAGGCCATCGAGTCCGGCGACGTGAGCGGCATGCGCGAGGAGCTCGCCGACGTCCTGCTGCAGGTCGTCTTCCACGCCGACATCGCGCGCACGGAGGGCGAGGGCTTCGACCTCGGCGACGTCGCCCGGACGGCCACGGAGAAGATGGTGCGCCGCCATCCCCACGTCTTCGGCGACGAGCGCGCGGACACCGTGGAGGAGGTGCTGCGCGTGTGGGGCGCGGCGAAGGACCGCGAGAAGTCGGCCCGCACGAGCGTCCTCGACGGGATCCCGGCGTCCCTCCCGTCCCTCGCCCTCGCCGACAAGCTGCTCGGCCGCGCCGAGCGGATCGGGCTCCTGCAGGCGGACGCGCCCGCGGCCATCCCGGTGGACGACGAGGACGACCTCGGCCGCCTGCTGCTCGCGGTGGTGGTCTCGGCCCGGAGCCGGGGGCTCGACGCGGAGCGCGCGCTGCGGACGACGCTGCGGTCGCTCGGCGCGGAGATCCGGGCCGCCGAGCCCGCGCGCGGGGACGGCGGGGCGGCCGGGCACGGTGCCGAGACGGGGCCGGGGAGCGACGACGGGCCGACGGGGACCGCCGGCGCGGGCCGGAGCGCCTGAGGCGAGGTCCGGCCCGCGGGGGCGTCGCCCGGGATTTACCCGATCCCGGGCCGCCACGTCCGACGCCTCCACCCGAAGGAGACGGCGGACAGACTGGGCGCTCACACCGTACGGGTCTTCGCCACCCGTCCATCACGGTTGTTATGGTCGGGGCGTGGCAGCTCCGGATCCGCGTCGCCGCCAGGAGCTCCTGGCGCACATCCTCGACCACCTGCGCACGCACCCGCTGGCCTCCGTGACCTTCCGCGGGCTGGCGGACGCGCTCGGGGAGAGCACGTTCGTGCTCGTCTACCACTTCGGCTCCAAGGAGCGGCTCCTCGAGGCCGCGATGGACGCGATCGACCAGCGCCAGTCCGAGATGGTGGCCGGCGATCCGCGCGAGATCCCCTCCTGGGAGCTGCGCGAGTGGACGACCCGGGCCTGGAGCTGGCGCCTCACGGACGTCAACCGCGACTTCCAGCGCCTCGAGTTCGAGGCGGCGCTCCTCCGCACCCGCGACGGCGTCGTACGGCCGCACGCGATCGCGAGCGTCACCGCGTGGCGCCGCTTCGGGCTCGACTGGATGCTGGCGCACGGCGTGCCGGAGGACGTGGCCGTGGACACGGCCGACCTCCTGCAGGCGGGCTCCTACGGCCTCCAGTTCGACTTCGTCATCTCGGGCGACCGCGACCGGGCCCTGCGCGGCTTCGAGGCGCTCATCGACGCGTTCACGCCGCGCATCGAGCCGTGGATCGACGCCGCCGCGGCCGCCGCGGCGGCGGAGGCCGGTCGGGCGCCCGAGGGCCCGCCCGCCGCCTGACAGAATCGGGGGATGCCCCAGCAGATCACGCCGCCCCGCGGCATGCGCGACTTCCTGCCCGCCGAGAAGGCCCGACGCGAGCAGGCGCTCGCCGTCATCCGCCGCACGTACCGGGCCCACGGCTTCGACGAGATCGAGACGCCCGTGGTCGAGGAGTCGGGCCGGCTGCACGCGGGCCTCGGCGGCGACAACGAGAAGCTCGCCTACTCGGTGCTGAAGCGCGGGCTCTCGGGGGACGACCTGCACGCGGCGGCGGACTCCGGCGACGTGCTCGCGCTCTCCGACCTCGGGCTCCGGTTCGACCTCACGGTGCCGCTCGCCCGGTTCTACGCCTCGCACCGCGCCGAGCTCCCGGGCGTCTTCCGCGCCATCCAGGCCGCCCCGGTCTGGCGCGCGGAGCGCCCGCAGAAGGGCCGCTACCGCCAGTTCATGCAGTGCGACATCGACATCATCGGCGAGCCCGGCCAGCTGGCCGAGGTCGAGCTGATCTCGGCGACCGCGGCGACCCTGGACGCCCTCGGCCTCACGGGCTGCACGATCCGCGTGAACGACCGCCGCATCCTCGCCGGCATCCTCGACTCCTGCGGCTTCGCGCCCGAGCGCCACGCGCAGGCCCTCATCAGCATCGACAAGCTCGACAAGATCGGCGCCGTGGGCGTCGTCGCCGAGCTCGCCGAGGGCGGGGCGGACGCGGCGGACGTGCTCGGCGGCATCCTCGCGCGCATCGAGCCCGCGCTCGCCGACGGCGGCGTGCCGCTCACGGCCGACGCGATCACGGCGATCCTCCCCGCGGGCGTCGACCCCGACGCGGTCGCCGACCTCGATACCCTCGCCGACGCGCTCGTCGGCCTCCCCGACGGCGTCACCCTCCGCTTCGACCCGACCCTGGTGCGCGGCATGGGCTACTACACGGGCACCATCTTCGAGATCGCGCACCCCGCGTCCGGCAGCTCCGTGGGCGGCGGCGGACGCTACGACGGGATGATCGGCCGCTTCCTCGGCCAGGACGTGCCGGCCGCGGGCTTCTCCATCGGGTTCGAGCGGATCGTCGACCTGGCCGTCCTGCCCGCCGCGGAGGACGCCGACGCGATCGCCCTCGTCCACGACCGCCGCACCCCCGTCGCCGTGCTCGCGCGCCTCAAGGCGGAGCTGGTCGCGACGGGACGCCGCGTGCGGCTCGAGCCGCGCCCGAAGAACGTGGCGCCGCTCCTGGAGTCGCTGCGGCTGCAGGGGTTCCGCACGTTCGCGGCGGTCGACGCCGGCACCGCCGACGCCGCGTCCCTGCAGGAGCGCCCGCTCGACGGCGGCCCGCGCGGCTGATCCGCCACCTGCGCGACACCTGCGCGCATCCCGGCGCCCGCGGCTCGCGAGGGGCCCGCGGCTAGGATGGACGCGACTTCACACCCCCCACCGCAACGCAAGGAGACCATTCCGTGGCAGCCATCGAAGCAGTCAACGCACGCGAGATCCTCGACTCCCGGGGCAACCCGACCGTCGAGGTCGAGGTGCTCCTCGAGGACGGCACGTTCACGCGTGCCGCCGTCCCGTCCGGCGCCTCCACCGGCGCGTTCGAGGCGTACGAGCTGCGCGACGGCGACGCGGGCCGCTACCTGGGCAAGGGCGTCCAGAAGGCCGTCGCCGCCGTCGTCGACGAGATCGGCCCGGCCATCCAGGACCTCGACGCCGCGGACCAGCGCATCATCGACGCCACGATGATCGAGCTCGACGGCACCGAGAACAAGTCCCGCCTCGGCGCGAACGCGCTCCTCGGCGTCTCCCTCGCCGTCGCGAAGGCCGCGGCCGACTCGGCCGAGCTGCCGCTGTACCGCTACCTCGGCGGCCCGAACGCGCACACGCTGCCCGTCCCCATGCTCAACGTCATCAACGGCGGCTCGCACGCGGACACCAACGTCGACATCCAGGAGTTCATGATCCTGCCCGTCGGCGCGTCCACCTTCTCGGAGGGCCTGCGCTGGGGCGTCGAGACGTACCACGCGCTCAAGGCGCTCCTGAAGGCCAAGGGCCTGTCGACCGGCCTCGGCGACGAGGGCGGCTTCGCCCCGAACCTCGACAGCAACCGCGCCGCGCTCGACCTCCTCATGGAGGCCATCGAGTCCGCCGGCTTCACCCCCGGCAAGCAGATCGCCCTCGGGCTCGACGTCGCGTCCAGCGAGTTCCACTCCGACGGCGCGTACACGTTCGAGGGCCAGAAGGTGGATGCGGCGCACATGACGTCGTACTTCGCCGACCTCGTCGCGTCCTACCCCCTCATCACCATCGAGGACCCGCTGGACGAGGACGACTGGACCGGGTACGACCACTTCACCGCGGAGCTCGGCTCGAAGGTGCAGATCGTCGGCGACGACCTGTTCGTCACGAACCCGAAGCGCCTCGCGGACGGCATCACACGCGGCGTCGCGAACTCGATCCTCGTCAAGGTCAACCAGATCGGCACGCTCACCGAGACGCTCGACGCGGTCAGCCTCGCCCAGCGCAGCGGCTACACGACCGTGCTCTCGCACCGCTCCGGCGAGACCGAGGACACGACCATCGCCGACCTCGCGGTCGCGGTGGACGCGGGCCAGATCAAGACCGGCGCCCCCGCCCGCAGCGAGCGCGTCGCCAAGTACAACCAGCTCCTCCGCATCGAGCAGGACCTCGGCGCCGCCGCGGTCTACGCCGGCCGCAGCGCCTTCCCGCGCTTCCAGGCCTGATCCGACCGGCCCGCCCCGCGACGCGGCGGCGGGCCCTCGGCGCACCACCGGACGACGCGGCGGGGCGACGGGCCACGCGGCCCGGCGTCCCGCCGCCCCCGTCCGCCGCACGACCCGCCGCCGCCCGACACCGCACCCGAAGGAGGACCGATGGCCCGATTCCCCGGACTCGACACCCTCCGCGCCCGCCGCTCCGCCCGGCCGCGCACCGAGCGCGTCCCCGTGGCGCTGCCCGACGCCGACGCGCCCGCCGGCAACTGGCTCCGCAGCATGCGCTTCTCCGGCTTCTCGGCGATGGTCCTCGTGCTCCTCGTCCTGACGGTCGTGGTGCTCGCCCCGGGCCTGCGCATCTACCTGGAGCAGCGCGAGCAGCTCAGCAGCCTGCAGAGCGCGGTCGACGCCCAGAAGGGCACCATCGCCGAGCTGCAGGACCAGCGCGCCCGGTACGACGACCCCGCGTTCCTCAAGGCGCAGGTGCGCGACCGCCTCTTCTACGTGATGCCCGGCGAGACGAGCTACCTCGTCCGCGGCCTCCCCGCCGCGTCCGACGACCCGGCCACCACCGCCGACGGCGCGCCCATCAGCGACGACCTGCAGGAGACCCGGCAGGACTGGGTCCAGGCCCTCCTCGGCTCCGCGCTCACCAGCGCCCTCAGCGACACCCCGCCCGACCAGCTCCAGGGATCCGTCCAGGGAGGCGACCAGTGACCCGACCCCCCTTCGACCCGCCCTCCGAGCGCGACGTCCGCGTCGTCTCCGCCCAGCTCGGCCGTCCGGCCCGCGACGTGGTCGGCATCGCCGCGCGCTGCGTCTGCGGCAATCCGACGGTCGTGAGCACCGCGCCCCGCCTGTCCGACGGCACGCCGTTCCCCACGCTCTACTACCTGTGCCACCCGGCGGCCACCGCGGCCATCTCGCACCTCGAGGCCGAGCACGTCATGGCCGAGCTGCAGGACGACCTCGCCGAGGACGAGGGGATGCGCGACGCCTACGCCGCCGCCCACGCGTCCTACCTCGCCGACCGCGATTCGATCCTGGTGGTGCCCGAGCTCGCGGGCGTCTCCGCGGGCGGCATGCCCGTGCGGGTGAAGTGCCTGCACGCGCTGGCCGGCCACGCGCTGGCCGCGGGCCCGGGGGTGAACCCCGTCGGCGACATCGCGCTCGCGCGGGCGTCGTGGTCGCCCGACGTGTGCGAGTGCGCCGACCACGACGCGGCATGACCCCCGCACCCGGCACGCGGGCGCCCGTCGCGTCGCGGCGCCGGCTGGCACGCGCGGTCGCCGTCGGGATCCTGGCCCTCGCCGCCGCCCTGCCCACCGTCACACCGGCCGCCGCCGATCCCGTGCGCGACCGGCAGTACTGGCTGCGCGACTACGGCATCGAGCAGGCGTGGCAGACCACGCGCGGCGAGGGCGTCACGGTGGCCGTCATCGACACCGGCGTCGACTCCTCGGTCGCCGACCTCCGCGGCGCGGTCGTCGGCGGCACGGACGTGTCGGGCGTCGGATCCGCGGACGGCACCCGCCCCGTGGGCGCCTCGAGCGAGCACGGCACCATGGTCGCGTCGCTCCTCGCGGGCCGCGGCACGGGCACGGGCTCGGGCGTCATCGGCGTCGCGCCGGCCGCCGGCCTCCTCAGCGTCTCGGTCGCCCTCGGCGGCCCGACCCCGGGCGCCCGCGACGAGGACGCCCAGATCGCCGACGCGGTCCGCTGGGCCGTCGACAACGGCGCGAGCGTCATCAACATGTCGCTCACGCGGAACTCCCTCGACTGGCCGGAGAGCTGGGACCGCGCCTTCCTCTACGCCTACGAGCACGACGTCGTGGTCGTCGCGGCCGCCGGCAACCGGGGGAGCGGCACGACCGAGGTGGGCGCGCCCGCCACCATCCCGGGCGTGCTCGCGGTCGCGGGCGTCGACCGGTCCGGCGCCGCGAGCTTCGACGCGTCCTCGCAGGGCATCACCATCGCCGTGGCGGCGCCGAGCGAGCAGCTCGTGGGCGTCGAGCCCGGCGGCGGGTACGTCCAGTGGGACGGCACGAGCGGCGCCGCGCCCCTGGTCTCCGGCGTCGTCGCGCTCGTGCGGGCAGCGCACCCGGAGCTCGACGCCGACGACGTGGTCGAGCGGGTCCTCGCGACCGCACGGCAGGAGGGCCGGCCCGAGATCTACGGCCGCGGCCTCGTCGACGCGGCCGCGGCCGTGACCGCGCCGGTGGCGCCCGCGAGCGGCAAGCCGCTCGGCGACCTGGAGGAGTGGGTGCGGCTCTACCGCCGCGCCCCCGTCGCGACGCCGGATCCCGCGGCGTCCGCGCGCCCTGACGCCGAGCCCGCGGTCCCCGCCGACGGCCCGACCGCCGACCCCGCGGCGGACGCCGTGCCGACGGCCGGCGCGCTCCGCCAGGTCGGGATCCCCGCCCTCGTGCTGTCCGTCTTCGCCGCGCTCGCGGCCGCCATGGGCGTCGTGGCGTACCGGCATTTCAGACGGCTGCTCCGATAGGGGTAGCCTGATTTCGACCACAACCTGCAGGGAGTCATCCATCGTGCCCAAAATCCTGATCGTCGGCGGCGGCTACGCCGGTTTCTACACGGCATGGAAGCTCGAGTCGCACCTCCGATCCGGCGAGGCCGAGGTCACCATGGTCGACCCGCTGCCGTACATGACGTACCAGCCGTTCCTGCCCGAGGTCGTGTCCGGCTCCATCGAGCCGCGCCACGCCGTGGTGTCCCAGCGACGCCACCTCCGCACCACGAACGTCGTCACGGCCAAGGTCACCGGCATCGACCACGCGTCGAAGACCGCGACCATCACGCCGCCCGTGGGCGAGCCGTACGAGTTCTCCTACGACATCATCGTCGTCACCGCGGGCAGCGTCTCGCGCACGTTCCCGATCCCGGGCGTGGCCGACGAGGCCATCGGCCTGAAGACCATCGAGGAGGCCGTCGCGATCCGCGACCGCATCTTCGCGAACTTCGACCGCGCCGCGACGCTCCCCGCCGGGCCCGAGCGCGACCGCCTCCTCACCTTCGTGGTGGTCGGCGGCGGCTTCGCCGGCATCGAGGTGTTCGCCGAGATGCGCAGCATCGCGACCGACCTCGTGAAGAAGTACCCCGAGATCGACTTCGAGGACACGCACTTCCACCTCATCGAGGCGATGGGCCGCATCATGCCCGAGGTCTCGCTCGAGACCAGCCACTGGGTGCTGAAGAACCTGGCCGAGCGCGGCGCGCTCGTGCACCTCGACACGCAGCTGAAGTCCGCCGTCGGCGGCGTCGTCGAGCTGTCCACCGGCGAGTCCTTCGAGTCCGACGTCATCGTCTGGACCGCGGGCGTCATGGCAAGCCCCATGCTGAAGAACACCGACCTCCCGATCGAGGAGCGCGGGCGCCTGCGCGTGCGCGCCGACGGTCGCGTCGAGGGCGACGACGGCATCGTCCCGGACGCCTGGGGCGCCGGCGACGTGGCGGCCACCCCCGACCTCACCGGCGGCGGCGTCGGCGGGTTCTGCGTCCCCAACGCGCAGCACGCCGTCCGCCAGGGCAAGCTCATGGCGAAGAACCTCACCGCGAGCATCCGCGGCGAGGGGATCACCGACTACTTCCACAAGAACCTCGGCGCCGTCGCGGGCCTCGGCCTGTACCAGGGCGCGTTCCAGTCCGGGAAGGTCGGCATCACCGGCTTCCCCGCCTGGGTCATGCACCGCGGCTACCACGGCCTCGCGATCCCGAGCTTCGAGCGCAAGGCGCGCGTCGTCACGGGCTGGCTGAACAACCTCGTCTGGGGCCGCGACATCGTCTCCATCGAGGCCCGCGAGACCCCGCGCACCGCGTTCGAGACGTTCGCGTCGCGCCCGCGCCCCGCGGCGGACGCGGCACCGGCCCCGAAGAAGGAGGACGCGGCACCCGCCAGGAAGGCCGCCGAGGAGAAGGCCGACGCGCCCAGCGAGGGCGAGAAGTCCCCGGCCCTCGCCGGCAGCTACAGCACGTCGCCCACCGCGGAGACCACGGGCGAGGACCGCACGGCCTGATCCGTATGATCCCCCGGCACCACCCGTCCGACGGCCCGCAGGCAGCAGCCTGCGGGCCGTCGTCATGCGCGGGCGACCGGTGGGAGCGTCCCGCCGAGGGCAGCGGCCCGCGCGCGCGGGGTGGACGCGGCCCGGGCGCGTCGACCGTAGGCTGTCGGGAGCGCTCCGGCGCCCAGCCCCCGTGGCCCAATCGGCAGAGGCAGGCGACTTAAAATCGCTACAGGTCAGGGTTCGACTCCCTGCGGGGGCACCGCATCCGCCGTCGTCGTCGTCCCGTCCACCGTGCCGCGGGGACCACTGGGACGGACACCGGGGAAGAGCCGGTAGCGCTACTTGGTACGCGCCCCATCCATCAGGGCACGTAAGCTGAGGATGCCCGAGATCTCGGGTGCCGTGGACGGGGGTCCATGACGGCGAGGGGGCGGGGATGAGTCTGATCGAGGACGCGCGGGCGACGGCTACGCAGCGGGCCGTCGAGGCCCTGGGCCTGCTCGACGGGGTGCCCGAGGAGCGCTTCGACCGCGTCACGCGGCTCGCGCGCACGGCCTTCGACGTGCCCCTGTCGACCATCGGGCTCGCCGACCACGACCGCATGTGGTTCGCCTCCTGCGCGGGCGCCGAGATGAGCGAGGCGCCCATCAGCGCCGTCTTCTGCGACACCACCATCCGGGAGGACCGGGTCCTCGTCGTCGAGGACGCCCAGGAGCACCCCGTCTTCCGTCACCTGCCCTCCGTCGCGGGCGAGCCGCACGTGCGGTTCTACGCGGGCCAGCCGCTGCACGACGCCGAGGGCGTGGTCATCGGCACCTTCTGCCTCTACGACCTGCGTCCGCGCTCGCTCGACGATGGCCAGCTCGCCCTCCTCGCGGAGCTCGCCGAGTGGGCCCAGCGCGAGCTCATCGCGAGCGTCGAGATGGAGCGCGCGCAGGCCGTGCAGGCCGCGCTGCTGCCGGCCGCCGAGGTCCAGCTGCCCGGCTACGGGATCGCCGCGGTGTGCGTGCCCGCGCAGGTGGTGGGCGGCGACTTCTACGACTACGAGCGGACCCCGTCGGGCCTGCGCTTCTCCATCGCCGACGTGATGGGCAAGGGCACGGGCGCGGCGATCCTCACGGCGACCGTGCGCGCGGTGCTCCGCGGGATCGCCAGCACCGCGGACCGCTTCGGCGCGGGCGTGCTCGAGGACACCGGGCTCCTCGTCACGGACGCCGCCCGCACCCTCGAGGCCGACCTCGAGCGCACGGGCGCGTTCGTCACGCTGCAGCACGGCCACCTCGACGCGGCGTCGGGCCTCCTCCGCTACGCCGACGCCGGGCACGGCCTGACGATCGTCGTCCACCCCGACGGCGCCGTCACGCACCTCTGCACGACCGACCTGCCCGTCGGCATCGACGCCGACCACCGCTGGCAGGAGCGCCACGTCGTGCTCGCCCCGGGGGACACCTTCGTCACCTTCAGCGACGGCCTGTTCGACATGTTCGGCGGCAGCGACCCGGCCTTCGACCTCATCGGCGGCCTCGTGCGCGAGGCCGACGGCGTGGACGCGCTCGTCGAGCGGGTGCGGACGCTGGCCGCGGCCGGCACGCCGCTCGACGACGTCACCGTCCTCGCCGTGAGCCGCGCGTGACGCGCACGGGCGCCCGCGGGACCGGCACCGGCGCCGGGACCGGCGCCGGCACGGGCCGCATGACGCTCCGCTTCGCGGTCATCCGGCTGCTCGCGGTGGTCACCGCCATCCTCGGCCTCAACTACATCGTGTGGCGGCTCCTGTTCTCGGTGAACCCCGAGGCGCTCTGGATCGCCATCCCGCTGGTCCTCGCGGAGACGTACAGCCTCATCGACTCGCTGCTGTTCGGGCTCACGATGTGGCGCGCGCGCGAGCGGCCCCGCCCGCCGGCGCCGCAGCCGGGCCTCACGGTCGACGTGTTCATCGCCACCTACAACGAGCCGCTCGACCTCGTGATGGAGACGGCGCGCGCAGCGCAGCGCATCACCTACCCGCACAAGACGTGGGTGCTCGACGACGGGAACCGCACGGAGCTGCGCGACCTCGCCGAGGCGGAGGGGATCGGCTGGATCACCCGGTCGGCGGACTGGAGCGGCCGGGCGCGCCACGCGAAGGCCGGCAACCTCAACAACGCCCTGCTGACGACCGAGGGCGAGTTCATGCTCATCCTCGACGCCGACCAGGTGCCGGAGCCCGAGATCCTCGACCGCACGCTCGGGTACTTCGACGACCGCCGCATGGCGATCGTGCAGACGCCGCAGGTCTTCGTGAACGTGCCGGACTCGGATCCGCTCGGCAGCCAGGCGCCCCTGTTCTACGGCCCCATCCAGCAGGGCAAGGACGGCTGGAACGCGGCGTTCTTCTGCGGCTCCAACGCGATCCTCCGCCGCGAGGCGCTCATGCTCCTCGGCGTCTCGCGCTACGTGACCGACATCGAGATCAGC
This sequence comes from Clavibacter sp. GW821-FHT01D01, assembly GCF_059422605.1. Lineage (NCBI taxonomy): Bacteria > Bacillati > Actinomycetota > Actinomycetes > Micrococcales > Microbacteriaceae > Clavibacter > Clavibacter sp. GW821-FHT01D01. The sequence continues at coordinate 208,857 of NZ_JBWKXC010000004.1, read as the reverse complement.
GTGTTCCGCGCCCTCCGCACGGCGGGCGACGTGCTCGACAAGGCGCGCGCGGAGCTCGAGCCCGACCAGGTCGACCTCCGCAAGGCGCTCGACGACGTCGCCTACGACGTGCGCCGCGCCCGCGCGGAGCTCCGCCGCGGCCAGCGCCTCGCCGACGTGACCTACCGCTTCCAGAAGCGCGTCGACTCCATCGCCGCCCGCATGGTGCAGGACGACATGGCGGCGCTGAAGGCCGACCTCGCCGAGATCGCCGCGCTCGCCGGCCGCCACTCCGCCGACCGGGACGCCGTGTCGCTCGTGGACGACTCGGCCCTGTCCCGCCTGTCCCAGCGCGACTGGTCGCCGCTCGGCGCCCTCGATGCCGTGCGGGCCCTCGTCCGCGACATCGACGTGCACCGCGACGACGACGCGCAGTCGATCATGCCGCTGGCCACCATCTCGGTCACCGAGGACATGGCGACCTGCATGCGCCTGCACGGCCTCGGCTGGAAGTCCGCGTACCACGACGAGACGCTCGCCTACGGGCTCGCCCCGGAGGACCTGCCCACGATGCTCACCCAGCGGCTCCGCTGGGCGCAGGGCACGATCCAGGTGTTCTTCCGCGAGAACCCGCTCCTGCAGAAGGCCCTGTCCATCCCGCAGCGGCTCATGTACTTCGCCACCATGTGGAGCTACTTCTCCGGGTTCACGGCCGTCGTGTACGTGGCGGCGCCGATCATCTACCTCGTGTTCGGCGTGCTGCCGGTGCAGGCGCTCTCGACCGACTTCTTCGTGCGGCTCATCCCGTTCCTCGTGGTCAACCAGCTGCTGTTCGCGGTGGTGGGGCGCGGCAAGCGCACGTGGCGCGGCCAGCAGTACTCGCTGGCGCTGTTCCCGGTGTGGATCTCCTCGGTCACCACCGCCGTCGCCAACGTGTTCTTCCGCAAGCCCCTCGACTTCGCGGTCACGCCGAAGGTCCGCGCCGAGAGCGGGAAGCCGCGGTGGGACCTCGTGAAGCCGCAGCTCTACGTGATCGGCGCGCTCATCGTCGCCTCCGCGATCGGCCTGCTCCGGCTCGCCGTCGGGCAGGCCACGCCGCTCGGCACGTTCACCAACCTCGCCTGGGTCGTGTTCGACCTGGCGATCTTCAGCATCATCATCCGTGCGGCCCGCTACCGGGGCTTCACGCCGGCCAAGGAGGACGCATGATCGACATCGCAGTGACCGAGCAGGGGACCGACGTCAGCGTCGTCACGCCGAGCGGACGCCTCAACATGGTGTCGGCCCGTCAGCTCACCACCGTGGTCACCGAGGTCATCGACGGGGGCCGCCCCTACGTGGTCGTGGACCTCGGCAGCACCGAGTTCATGGACTCCTCGGGCCTCGGCGCCCTCGTCTCGGGCCTCAAGCGCGCCCGGCAGGCCGGCGGCGACCTCCGCCTCGCCCGCCCCAACGCGCAGGTGCGGGCGGTGCTGGAGCTCACCAACCTCAACCGCGTCCTGACGGTGCACGACGCCCCCGAGGGGGTGTTCGGTGACCGCTGACGCGGTCGACGAGGGACGCCACGGCGCCGTCGCGCCCGTCCGCGCCTCCGCGACCCTCCCGGCGGTCGAGGACAGCCTGGAGGCGGTGCACGCCCTCGTCAGCGGCGTGTGGGACCGTGCCTCGGACGTCGACGACACCGAGCGGATGCTGTTCGAGACGGCCGTGATGGAGATCGCCGGCAACGTGGTCGAGCACGGCGTCGCCGTCGGCGGCCGCATCGGCGCCGTCGTCACGTTCACGCTCACCGTCATCTGCGGCCACGACCGCATCGTCGCGCTGTTCGAGGACGACGGGAAGCCGGCCGAGGTGGACCTCACGCAGGTCTCCATGCCCGACGACCTCAGCGAGAGCGGGCGCGGCCTCGCGCTCGCCCAGGCGGTCCTCGACGACCTCACCTTCGAGCGCGCCGACGGCAGCAACCGCTGGCGACTCGTCCGGCTCCGCGGCTGATGCGCGGCGGGGGGATGCGGGCGCGCGGGGGCGGGCGCACGCGGGCGCGGATGCGGGGCTGGGCGGCGGCGGCCGTCGCGCTCGCGATCGCCGTCGTCCCCGCGACGGCCGCGCTCGCCGCCCCTGCCGCCCCGGCGGCCACCGCGCCCGCGGCCCCCGCCGACGAGGTCGACCTCACGCGTGCACCGGACGCACCCTGGTTCGGCGGCATCCTCGACTGGACCGCGGACGACGCGCAGAGCTACGCGGACCGCCTCGGGGCGACCCCCGCGGTGCTCGGCCAGTCGGTGCGCTACCCCCTCGGGTCCGACGACGTCACCTACCTCGACCAGTTCGCCCAGCAGGCCGGCCAGCAGGGCGCGCTCCTCCTCCTCACGCTGGAGCCCACGAAGCCGCTCGCCGAGCTCACCACGGAGGACGCGGACGCCCTGGCCGCCCGGCTGGAGGCGCTCCGCGAGCGCTACGACTCCCGCGCGCTCGTGCGGTTCGCGCCCGAGATGAACGGCTCGTGGACCCCGTGGGGCCAGCAGCCGTCCGCGTACGTGGCGGCCTTCCGCCAGGTCGCCGACGCCGTGCACGCGTCCGACGCGGGCGCCGTCACCGTCTGGTCGCCCGCCTACGCGGCCGGCTACCCGTTCGGGTCGGCCGACGGGCTCACCGACGCGTCCGGCACGCGTCCCGTCGCGGAGCTCGACACCGACGGCAACGGCCGCGTCGACATCGACGACGACGCCTACCGGCCGTACTACCCGGGCGACGACGCCGTCGACTGGGTGGGCCTGTCGGCCTCGCACTTCGGATCCGAGCAGGACTTCGTCACCGGGCAGCCGGTGGAGGAGTACCTGGGCGGCGAGGTGGTCCCGCAGCAGGAGTTCGGCGACAACGTGGTCCCCGAGGAGGGCAAGTTCTCCCGGGAGCTCACCGGCGCGTACGGCTACGCCGACCAGGGCGGCGCCGGCCGCGACTTCGCGGCGGAGTGGATCGAGGGGACCGGCAAGCCCGCCGTCATCGAGACGGGCGCGCTGTACGACCCCGCCCGCACCGACGGCGCGAGCGAGTCCGAGATCAAGGCCGCCTGGTGGGAGCAGGTGCTCTCGGCCGACGTCCGCGCGGAGCACCCCGGCATCGGCATGGTCGTGTGGCGGGAGCTCGAGCGGGAGGAGGCGGAGGCCGACGGCGCCGTCGTCGACTGGCGCGCCACGGGCGACCCGGCCATCGCCTCCGCCCTCCGCGCCCACCTGGACCCGGCGACGGCGACCCTCGGCCCCGTCACGCAGGTGTTCGACCAGGAGCGCGCGAACACCGCGACCGCGCAGTACCGCGACCCCGGATCCCCGGAGGACGAGCAGATGGGCTGGATCGTGCTGTGCGCGGTCGTGCTCCTCGTGCTGTTCGCCGCGTCCGGCCTCATCGGGCGCCTCCGGCCCGGCTGGCGCTATCCGGACGAGCACAGTCCCCGCGACCGCCGCCTGGACCTCTTCCGCGGCTGGACCATCGTCGCCGTGGTCATCACCCACATCGAGGTGGCGAGCCCGTACTCCTACGTGACCATCAACGCGATCGGCGCCATCACGGGCGCCGAGATGTTCGTGCTGCTCTCCGGCCTCGTGCTCGGCATGGTCTACCCCATGGCCGTGAAGCGGTTCGGCGAGCTGAAGGCGCTCGTGTCGATCCTCCGCCGCGCGTTCAAGCAGTACGTCGTGGCGATCGCGGTGGTCGTCATCGTGTTCGCGCTCACCTTCGTGCCGTTCCTCGACACCGACGTGATCACCACCTTCACCGACCGCGGCACGGGCGCCGACGGCAAGGTGACGACGGGCCAGGTCTACGACCTCTACCCGAACGGCGCGCGCCTGCTCGACTACCCGCCGCCCTGGTACGCGATCCGGGACCTGCTGCTGCTGCGCATGGGCCCGTGGGTCTTCAACATCATGGGGCTGTTCGTGGTCCTCACGCTGCTCGTGCCGGCCGTCGTGTGGCTCCTCCGCCGACGGATGTGGTGGGTCGTGCTCATCGCCAGCTGGGCCGGGTACCTGCTGAACGCGCAGTACGACATCCGGATCCTGCCGTCGATGTTCGAGGACGTCTTCCCGCTGCTCACGTGGCAGGTCGCGTTCCTCAACGGCATGGTCATCGGCTACTACCGGCGGCAGATCACGCGGGCCCTCACCGGCCGCCTGGGCCGCGTGCTGGTGACGATCGGGCTGGTCGCCTACGTGGGCTCCCTCGCCGTGCTGTGGGCCGGCCACACCTACGGCGTGCAGCTGCCGGGTGTCCCCGACGGCCTCTACTCGTCGCTGTACGAGTCGATGTACCAGCGCACGTTCCTGCAGCCGGGGCGCCTCGTCGACCTCGCGCTCATGCTCGTGGTCGCCTACACGTTCCTCACGCGGGTCTGGAAGCCGGTCGACCGGGCGTTCGGGTGGTTCTACACGCCGCTGGGCTCCGCGAGCCTGTACGTGTTCATCGTCCACGTGTTCTTCGTCCTCGTCGTCGGCAGCCTGCCGTTCCTCGACAGGTCGAACGCCTGGCAGGGGGCTGTCGTCCACACGCTGGTGCTCGCGGCGATCTGGTTCATGGTCACGCGCAAGGTGCTGTTCAAGGTCATCCCGACCTGATCCGCATCCGCGGGCGGGATCCGAGGGGATCCGATGCGATCCCGGGCAATCCGGCACGGTCCCCGTTCCGAACGCTTCTCGACATCCGGCGAAACAGTGCATCGCGCCCCTATGCCGGATGCCTGTCATCCGCATAGCGTTCGAACCAGCACGCGTTCGGTATCTGGGATACGGTCGCGACGATCAAGGGAGCTCCAACCATGTTCGACAAGAAGTTCATCACCCAGGCCATCGACCGGAGCGCGCAGTCGCCGCTGGACCGTCGTCGCTTCTTCAGCGCCGCCGGCATCGCGGGTCTCGGCGTCGGCGCCGCGGCCCTCATCCCCGCCACCGGAGCCCAGGCGGCCGACGCCCAGGCCGAGGCGGACGCCGGACAGGCGACCGACCTCGCCGTCCTCAACTTCGCGCTCAACCTCGAGTACCTCGAGGCCGAGTTCTACCTCCGCGCCTCCACCGGCGCGGGCCTCGTCCCGAACGACATCTCCGGCGTCGGCACGGCTGGCGGCGTCACCGGCGGCCGCCAGGTCCAGTTCAAGGACCGCGCGATCCGCGAGTACGCCCGCGAGATCGCCCAGGACGAGAAGGCCCACGTCAAGTTCCTGCGCTCCGCGCTGGGCTCGGCGAAGGTCGCCCGTCCGGCCATCGACCTCGACGCGGCCTTCTCCGCCGCGGCGACGGCCGCCGGCCTCATCAAGCCGGGCGAGAAGTTCGACGCGTTCGCGAGCGACGAGAACTTCCTGCTCGCGTCCTTCGTGTTCGAGGACGTCGGAGTGACCGCCTACAAGGGCGCCGCCCCGCTCATCACGAACAAGACGTACCTCGAGGCGGCCGCCGGCATCCTCGCGGTCGAGGCGTACCACGCGGGCATCATCCGCACGTCGCTGTTCGCGAAGGGCCTCGCGGCTCCGACCAACGCGATCTCGAACGCGCGCGACTCCCTCGACGGGTCCTCGGACCTCGACCAGGGCATCACGATCTCGGGCGGCGCGAACCTCGTGCCGACGGATGCGAACGGCATCGCGTACAGCCGCAGCACCGGCCAGGTCCTCAACATCGTGTACCTGAACAACAAGGCCGTGACCAAGGGCGGGTTCTACCCCAACGGCGTCAACGGCGGCATCAACACCAGCGCGGCCAACTAGCCCGCAGGCACGATCGCCACAGGGGCGCCGCCCACCTCCTCAGGTGGGCGGCGCCCCTGTCGTCGTCCGGGCCGTGCGCGCCCGTCGCGCGGAGGTGCCGCGGAGGTCGCGCGTCCGCGGCGCTACCGGCGGTTCCGCGGGCTGTCGGCCGCGAGCACCGAGTTCCGGCGCGAGTACGCCAGGTAGATCACGAGGCCGATGACCAGCCACACCCCGAAGCGCACCCAGGTCTCCCACGGCAGCGACGACACCAGCCACAGCGAGAAGCCGATCCCGACGATCGGCACGACGGGCATGAGCGGCAGGCGGAACGCGCGCGGGATCTCGGGGCGCTTGTAGCGCAGCACGATGACCGCGGCGCAGACCACCACGAACGCCAGCAGGATCCCGATGTTGGTGAGCTCGGCCACCACGGTGATGGGCAGGAAGCCCGCGAACAGCGCCGAGCCGATGCCGATGATCCAGGTCACGCGGGTGGGCACGTTGCGCTTCCGGTCCGTCACGGCGAACCACGCGGGCAGCAGGCCGTCGCGGCTCATGGAGAACCACACGCGCGAGGCGCCGAGCATGAACGTGAGCATCACCGTGACGACGCTCACGATCGCGCCGACGGCGACGACGTTCGCCACGGCGGGGAGGCCCACCGACTCGAAGGCCGTGGCGAAGCCGCTCTCCGGGTTGATGTCGCTGTAGCGCTGCATCCCGGTGAGGACGATGGTCGCGAGCACGTAGAGCACCATCGCGATGGCGAGCGACAGGAGGATCGCCTTCGGCATGTGCTTCGTGGCGTCCTTCGACTCCTCGGCCGCGGTGCTCATCGCGTCGTAGCCGAACACCGCGAAGAACACCGTCGCGGCGCCGGTGAACACGCCGGCCGCGCCGAAGGGGAAGTACGGCTGGTAGTTGGCGCCGGTGATCTGCGTGAAGCCGATCACGACGATGACGAGCACGAGCGCCACCTTCAGGCCCACGAGGTAGAGCTCGAAGCGGCCGACGCTCTTCATGCCGCGCGTGAGGACGAAGGCGGTGCCGAGGCAGAGGACCACGGCGAAGAGGTCGACCACGTGGCCGTCGCCCGTGCCCGCGGCGCCCAGCATCCAGGCGGGCAGGTCGATGCCGAGCTGGTCGAGCAGGAAGCCCGCGTACCCGGACACCCCGATGGCGACCACGCCCACGATGGCCGTGTACTCGAGCAGCAGGTCCCAGCCGATGAACCAGCCCACGATCTCGCCGAGGGCCGCGTAGCCGTAGGTGTACGCGGATCCGGCCTTGGGGATCATGCCCGCGAACTCCGCGTAGGAGAGCGCCGCGGCCGCGCTGGCGATGCCGGCGATCAGGAACGAGATGAGGACGGCGGGGCCCGCGGTCTGGTTGGCGACCGTGCCGGCGAGCGTGAAGATGCCCGTGCCGATGATGCCGCCCACGCCGATCGCGGTGAGCTGCCAGAGCCCGAGGGAGCGGGTCAGGCCGCCCTCCGAGCCCTGCGTGCCCGGCTCGTCCTCGATGGCGTCCACGGGCTTCCGCCGTGTCAGCGCCGACCAGAGGCTCGCGCTCGATGTGCTCATGGAGGACTCCTGCCGTCGGGGCCCGCGGGCCGCGTCGAGGCCGCCGGCGCCGGCGACGCCCCCAGTGTGGACCCGGCGCGGGATCCGCACCAGGTGCGGTCCGGCCGCCGGCCAGGACGGGGAGGGGGAGCTACGGGCGCTGCAGGGAGGGCTCGACGACGCGGATCCAGAGCCACACGGCGACGCTCAGCGCCGCGAAGGCCGCGGCGACGACGAGCGCCGTGATCCAGACCCCGGCCTGCACCCCCGACGCCGTCGTCGCGACCGCGGCGAACGCCAGCGTGAGGACGGCGACGCTCGTCACGGCCCACAGGGGCAGCGAGCGGAGGAGGAGCGACCGGCCGAGCACGAGCGACACCGGGGCGAGCGCCAGGGCCGCCGAGCTGAGCGCGGCGAGGGTCATCGTGCTGAGCAGCTCGTTCGCGGACTGCGCCCAGATGCCGCCGCGGGCGGGGACGAACCCGTAGGCGACCCACGCCGCGAGTCCCAGCGTCGCCAGCGCCCCGGACTGCACGAGGGCGAGGCGGGCCCGGGAGCGGTCGTCGCGGTCGTCGGCGACGAGGCCGAGGACCTGGCCGATGACGATGGGCGGCGCGAGGCCGAGGCCGCGCGACACGAGCACGGCGGTGGCCGAGAGGACGAGGAGGGCGGGCACGGCCCGGACCCGCGCCGGGCCCGCGCCCACGCGCCCGGCCACCGAGGCGACGGCGACGACGCCGACGCCGTTCACGACGGCGAGGCCGAGGAGCGCCGCGAGGAAGAGGCGCACGGCGTTGGGGTCGGATCCGACGGGCAGCGACAGCGAGGCGAGCGCGGCGGCGAGGGCCAGCGCGACGGCCGCGCCTCCCCAGCGCCCGGCGCGGCCGGGCTCCCGCACGGGGCGTTCGCCGAGGAGCGTCGGCTCCGGCTCCCGCCGCGCGGGGACGGGGATCGGGGCCGAGTCCAGCCGTCCGGGGACGATGCGCATCTGCCCGGTGGTCGCGGTGGTGTCCGTGAACGCGGCGGCCGTGGCGCGCGTGGTGAGCGCGCCGGCGTCGCCGCGCGGCACGATCCTGAGCGGCGTCATGTCGGACGCGGACCGGTGCCGTCCGCCGAAGCGCGCGACCAGCGCGCCGCGCAGGAGGAGGGCCGGGAGCGTCACGAGGAGGACGGCGCCGAGGGCGAGGAGGAGGGGGAGGAGGCCGCGGCCGTCGGTGAACGCGGCGTCGAGCGGCTGCAGCGACGTGCCGAAGCGCGTGGGCGCGTTCCAGGTGCCGGGTGCCGCGGCCGCGGGCGCCGAACCCGTTCCGGGTGCTCCCTCCGGCACGGGGCCCACCCCGGGCGTCCCGTCCCCGCCCGGTCCCGTCGCCGGTGCGGGCGCCGCCTCGGTGCCCTCGGGCGAGCTCGTGGCCTCGGGGGAGGGGGTGGCGGGCGGCGTCGTCGCGCCGGGCGTCGGGGAGGCGGAGGGCGCCGCCACGGTGACGCGCACCTCGGCGGCCAGCGTGCTGATGTTGCCGAGGGGATCCGTGACCGTGGCGGTGATGCCGAGCGGACCGGGCGGCAGCGTGCCCGTCGCGCACGACCAGCGTCCGCCGACGACCTGCGCCTGGCACGCCGCGTCGCCGTAGCCCGCCAGGTACGCGCGCACGGTGGCGCCGTCCTCGTCGGAGGTGCCGGAGATCGTGATCCCGGCGGTGTCGATGCTCGCCCCGGCCGCGGGGGCGGTGATGACGGCCGCGCCGGGTGCCGTGGTGTCGAAGCTTCCGGTGCCGCGTCCGACCGCGGGCGTGCCGACGCTCCACGACGTGGACTGCGTGGCCGTGACGGCGACCCCGGTCCCCGAGGGCGGCGGGGGAGCGAGGAGGCAGGCCCACGTGCTGGACGCCCCGACGGTGGCCCGGCAGGCGGCGCCGCCCGAGCGGGCGTCGACGGTGGCGCCCGGGAACCCGGTCCCGCTGACGAGGCCCGTGGTCACGACGGAGAAGCTGTTCACGCCCGGCGCCCGGAGGACGGATGCCGTGGTCGTCGCCTCCTGGCCGTCCGAGGAGACGCGGACGGCGCTCTGGCCGTCGGGCACGCCGGTGGCGGACGCCCGCCAGGTCGTCGCCGTGGGCAGCGCGACGGCGGCGGGGACGCTCGCGATGGTCACCTGCACGTCCGCTCCCGACGGGCGCGTGCCCGAGACCTGCACGGCGCCGTCGGTCGAGAAGGGCGGCGCCTGGACCGTGGGGCCGACCGCGGGCGCGGGCAGGGGCGCGCCCGGGGGACGGGGCGACGGCGAGGGGGTCTGCGTGGCGGCGGACGCCGCGGTGGCGCCGCCGGCGCCCAGGGCGACCAGCAGCGCGAGGACGGAGAGGGCGCGGACGAGGCGCTCGCGGGATCGACGGACACCGCCCGCACCACCCCCCGTGGACGGACGTCCCTCTTCCCTCGTCCTGAACCGCACCGTGCATCCATTCATGCGGGAACCTCCGGGCGTGTCAACCGCCCGCACCGACCGTGACGCAAGTGGTACGGGAACCTGGGCGCCGCGTGCCCGACGCCGGTGGACGGGGTGTGCGCCCACGGTGCGCGCCCTGGTGCCGCGCTCCGTCCGGGCCCCGAGCGCGCACCCTGCGGAGCGGGCGCCGGCACCGGCCGCGGCGTCCGCGGCCCCGTGCCCGATACTGGCGGGGTGACCCCTCGCCCCGCCGTCCCCGACCGCCCGACCCCCCTCGAGCTCGCCGGGCTCCTCGCCGGCGGACCGCGCATCGGGGTGAGCACGAGCGCCGCCAAGGTCGAGGGCCGCGCGCACGAGGGCGGACGCTCCGAGTCCGTGTGGGACGCCTTCGCCCGGCGTCCCGGGGCCGTCGCCGACGGCAGCGATCCCGAGCGCGGCGCCGACCACGTCGCGCGCGTCGCCGAGGACGTCGCCCTCGCGGCCGAGCTCGGCGTCGACCTCCTCTCCTTCTCGATCTCGTGGTCCCGCATCCAGCCGGAGGCGCGCGGCGGACTCCGTCGGGAGGGCATCGCGTTCTACGACGAGCTGGTCGACGCGCTGCTCGCGGCGGGCATCCGCCCCCGGGCCGCCCTCCACGACCACGACCTGCCCGTGGAGCTGCAGGACCGCGGCGGCTGGCTGCACCGCGACACCGCCCTCCGCTTCGGCGACGTCGCGTACCTCGCCGCGGAGGCGCTCGCCGACCGCGTGCCCGACTGGGTGACGCTCCGGACGCCGGACCTCACCACGATGGGCGGCCACGTCACGGGCACCCACGCCCCGGCATCCCGCCTCGGGCTCGACGCGCTCCCCACCGTGCACCACCAGCTCCTCGCGCACGGCCGGGCCGTCGAGGCCGTCCGCGGCTCGCGGTCCACGGCCCGGGTCGGCATCGTCGTCGGCCACCGGGTGGTCGAGGCCGCGTCCGCGGACGACGACGACCGCGCGGCGGCCGTCGTGGCGCGCGCCCTGCACCAGGACCTCTTCGCCGACGCGGTGCTGCTCGGCCGCTACCCGGACCTCGCGGGCCCGCACGCGGAGGCCTTCGAACGGCTCGGCCGGGTCGACCCGGCCGACCTCCGCTCCATCGGCCAGCCCCTCGACCACTACGGCGTCGCGCTGGCCGACCCGATCCGCGTCGCCGCCGTCCCGCGCCTCGTCGCCGGCTCCACCGCGATCCCGTTCGCCGAGCTGCCCTGGACCGACCACCCGGCGACCCTCGACGGCCACGCGGTCGCACCCGACCTCGTGCCGGTGGTGCTCGCCGACCTCCGCGCCCGCTACGGCGACGCGCTCCCGCCCGTCGTCCTCTCCGGCCTCGACGGCGCGCACCCCGAGCAGGTCGACGACCGCGACGGCTCGCGCCGCGATCCCCGCCGCGCGGACGCCATCGCCGACCACCTCGTGCAGGCGCTCGCCGCCGTCGCGCCGGGCGGGCCGGCCGAGGGCGTGCGGCTGGAGGCGGTGGTGGCGGGCAGCCTGCTCGACGGGTTCGAGTGGGAGGCGGGACGCCGGGCGCCCCGCGGGCTGGTGCACGTGGACCCGCGCACGGCCGACCGCACGCCGCGGACGTCGTACCGCTTCCTCCGCGACACCCTGCGCGAGCGCGGCTGAGGCGGGCGAGGGCCGCGTCGAGGGCCGCGGGACGCCCCCAATAGGGGTGCGCGGGGCCCCCATCCCCGGGTCCTCCCCAGGGCCGCGCGTAGGATCCTCACCATGGAATTGTGGATCGCGCTCGGAGTCGTCGTGCTCCTGGCAGTGCTCGTCGGCATCTACCTCTGGGCGACCTACAACGCCCTCGTCACCCTGAACGTCCGCGTGGACGAGGCGTGGAGCGACATCACGGTGCAGCTGAAGAGGCGGGCGGACCTGCTGCCGACCATCATCGAGTCGGTCAAGGGCTACGCCAACCACGAGCAGCGCGTCTTCGAGTCCGTGGCCTCCGCGCGCACCGAGACGATCAGCGCCGCGAACCCGGCCGAGGCCAGCGCCGCCGAGGAGCACCTGCAGGGGGCCATGAAGTCCCTGTTCGCGGTCGCCGAGGCGTACCCGCAGCTCCAGACGAGCCAGACGTTCCTGCAGCTGCAGGGCGAGCTGGTGGACACCGAGGACCGCATCCAGGCCTCGCGCCGGTTCTACAACGGCGGCGTCCGCGAGCTGAACACCAAGATCACGCAGTTCCCGAACACGCTCTTCGTGCGCGGGCTCGGCTTCGGCGAGCGGGACTTCTACGAGGTCTCGAGCCTCGCGTCCATCGCCGAGCCGCCGCGCGTGCAGTTCTAGCGGGCTCCGGCCGAGCGGCGCCCGGCGGTCGCGGCGTCCTCGCCGCTCATCCGGGCGCGTCCCCGGCGGGCTCCGGATCCGTCGCCGTCACCTCGGGCAGGTGCGCGCGCAGGGCCGCCGCGAGCGTGCCCCGCTCCACCACGCCGACCGACCCGAGCCCCTGCCACTCCGCCGCGCGCTCGAGCAGCGGCGCGATGCACCCGGCCACGACGGTCGGGTCGTGCCCGGCCTCGACCCACGACGCCTGCACCCGCAGCACGCCCGCCTGCCGGTCGCTCTTGAGGTCGACCCGGGCGACGATCTCGTCGTCCACCAGCACGGGCAGCACGTAGTAGCCGTGCACGCGCCGCGCGGCCGGCGTGTAGATCTCGATCCGGTAGCGCAGGTCGAAGACCCGCAGCGCCCGCTCCCGGAACCAGACGACGGGGTCGAAGGGCGACAGGAGCGCCTCCCCGCGGATCCGCCGCGGCAGGCGCGCGTCCCGGTGCAGCCACACGGGCAGCGGCCGCCCGCGCCCCTCCCACCCGGGCACGGTCACCGGCAGCACCTCGCCCGCGTCGGCGAGGTCGCGGAGCCCGCGGTCGGTCGCGGCGCGGGACAGGCGGTGGTAGTCGCCGAGGTCGGCGGCCGTGCCGATCCCGTGCGCGACGGCGGACCGGCGGACGAGCTCCCGCACGGCATCCTCCTCGGGCACGTCGCGCGCGAGGACGGCCGCGGGCAGCACGTCCTCCGCGAGCCCGTAGACGCGCTCGAACCCGCGGCGGCCGGCGCTCGCGATCTCGCCCCACGCGAACATCGCCTCCAGCGCCCGCTTCACGTCCGACCACCCCCACCACGGACCCGTGCGGACGTTCGCCTCGTGCTCGACGGCGCTCGCGGGCACGGGGCCGGTGCGCGCGAGCTCGGCGCGCAGCTCCCGGATGAGGGGCGCGTGCTCCAGCGCCCAGGAGCCCGGGCGTGTGCGGCGGGCGCGCTCCGCGTCCATCCGCCAGCGGAACAGGGGAAGGTCGTCCACGGGCAGCACGGCCGCCTGGTGCGCCCAGTACTCGGTGTACGCGCCGCCGCCGCCGAACAGCATGCGGTCGAGCGCGGCGCGGTCGTAGGGGCCGACGCGGGCGAGCACGGGGAGGTGGTGGCTGCGCTCGAAGACGTTGACGGAGTCGATCTGCAGCAGACCCAGCCGGCGGATCTCCGCGGCGAGACGGCGCGTGCCGGCGGGGGAGGAGTGCGGTCGGCCGAGCCCCTGCGCCGCCAGCGCGACGCGTCGGGCGAGGGCGGGGGAGACGGTGTCGACCATGCCCCGACGCTACCCGCGGCCCCCGACCGGGATCCGGCGGGCCGGGCCGCGCATCCGCCCGGCACCGGCTCACGGGAGGCCCGTCCTAGACTCCCAGCATGATCTTCGGCCAGCGATCCCGCGCCCGCGCCGCGGCGGACGCCCGCGCGGTCGAGCGCCGCGCCGATCCCGACATCGACAGCGTCCAGCCGGTCGCGCGCACTGTCGCGGAGACCGTGCCGCCGGGCATGGTCATCGCGGGCGCGTGGGCGTGGCGCCTGCTCCTCATCCTCGGCGTGCTGGGGGTCGTGGGCTGGCTCGTGATCCAGCTCGAGTACGTCGTGATCCCGCTGCTGCTCGCCATCGTCCTCGCGGCGCTCCTCGTGCCCATCTCGTCGTGGATGCAGCGCCACCACGTGCCCAAGTGGCTCGCGGTCGCGATCTCCGAGATCGGCGTCATCGTCGCGGTGGCGGCGCTCGTCTACCTCGTGACGACGCAGATCATCGGCCAGTACGACTCCATCCGGGCGCAGACGCTCACGCGCTACGCGGACGTCCGCGGCTTCCTCACCGACGGCCCGCTGCAGCTCTCCGAGGCGCAGCTGAACGACGCGTACACCCAAGCGGTCGACGCGGTCCAGCGCGACGCGGGCGTGCTGCTGAGCGGCGCGCTGTCCGTCACCTCCTCGCTCGGGCACGTGCTCGCGGGCGTCCTGCTGGTGCTGTTCTCGACCCTGTTCATCCTCATCGACGGCGCGGGCATGTGGCGCTGGGTCGTCCGCCTGTTCCCGCGGCTGGCGCGGCCCGCCGTCGACGGCGCGGGCCGGGCGGGCTGGACCACGCTGCAGAACTTCGTGAAGGTGCAGGTGCTCGTCGCCCTCATCGACGCGGTCGGCATCGCGGGCGGCGCCGCCATCATCGGGGTGCCGCTGGCCATCCCCATCGGCGTGCTGGTGTTCCTCGGGTCCTTCATCCCCATCGTCGGCGCCGTCGTCACGGGCACGCTCGCCGTGTTCGTCGCGCTCGTCTACAACGGGCTCACGCAGGCGCTCATCATGATCGCGATCGTGCTCATCGTGCAGCAGGTGGAGGGGCACGTCCTCCAGCCGCTCATCATGGGCTCGGTCGTGAAGGTGCACCCGCTCGCCGTGGTCCTGTCGGTCGCGGCCGGCGGGATGGTTGGCGGCATCGCGGGCACGTTCTTCGCCGTGCCGCTCGTCGCCACCGTCAACTCCATGGTCAAGCACGTGGCGAGCGGAGCCTGGCGCGGGCAGCCCGAGCCCCCGCCTCCCGCCGTCCCCGCCGACGCCTCGCACGCCACCCGCCGTCCCCGCCCCAGGAAGCGCACCCCATGACCGACGCCGCCACCGCCCCCGCCGCGCACGCCGACCCGCCGCTCCTGCGCGCCGTCGGCGACGAGCTCGACCCGAGCCAGCTGGGGGAGGACGCCGCCGCCCTCGCCGGGGAGCTGCCGGGCGGATCCGCGCCCACGCTCGCCCGCATCGAGGAGGCCCGCCAGGTCGTCGGCCGCGTGGCCGACGTGACGCCGATGGAGTCCTCGCGCTTCCTCGCGGAGATCCTCGGCAGCCCCGTGCACCTCAAGTGCGAGAACCTGCAGCGCACCGGGTCGTACAAGATCCGCGGCGCCTACAACCGCATCTCGCGGCTCACCGACGAGGAGAAGGCGCGGGGCGTGGTCGCCGCCTCCGCGGGCAACCACGCGCAGGGCGTCGCGTTCGCGGCGCGCGAGCTCGGGATCCGCGCGACGATCTTCATGCCCACGGGCGTCGCGCTGCCGAAGCTCCAGGCCACCCGGCAGTACGGCGCCGAGGTCATCCTGCGCGGCCACACGGTCGCGGAGCCGCTGCTGGCCGCCGCGGAGTTCGCGGCGCAGACCGGCGCGGTGCTCATCCCGCCCTTCGACCACGAGGACGTCATCACGGGCCAGGCCACGCTCGGCCTCGAGATCCTCGACCAGACGCCCGACGTCGAGACGGTCGTCGTCCCCATCGGCGGCGGCGGGCTCATCTCGGGCGTCGCGACCGCGCTGAAGCTCCGCGCCGCGCAGGAGGGCCGGACGATCCGCGTCGTCGGCGTGCAGGCCCGGAACGCCGCCGCGTACCCGCCCTCGCTCGCCGCGGGCCGCGCGACCGAGATCGAGATCACGCCCACCATCGCCGACGGCATCGCGGTCGCGAAGCCGGGCCTGCTGAACTTCGACATCATCCGCGACAGCGTGGACGAGGTGGTCACGGTCGAGGACGACGACACGGCGCGCGCCCTGCTCCTCCTCCTGGAGCGCGCGAAGCTCGTGGTGGAGCCGGCCGGCGCCGTGGGCGTCGCGGCGATCCTCGCGGGCCTCGTGCGGGACGCCGGCCGCACGGTCGTCATCCTCTCCGGGGGCAACATCGACCCGCTCATGATGGAGCGCGTCATCAGCCGGGGCCTCGCCGCGTCCGACCGCTACGTGAAGCTGCGGATCATGCTGCCCGACCGCCCCGGCCAGCTCGCGCGCACCTCGCAGATCATCTCCGAGGCGAACGCCAACGTGGTCGAGGTGCTGCACACGCGGCACGGCCAGGGACTGCAGATCAGCGAGGTCGAGCTCGAGGTGAGCGTCGAGACCCGGGGCCCGGAGCACACCGCCGAGGTCGTCCAGCGCCTGCGCGAGGCCGGGTACGACCCGCGCCTGCAGCGCGACTGACGACGCGCCGGCACCCGGGACGGCGGAGGATGCGTCGCGACTACGGCGTGTAGTTCTCCACGGCCTGGATCTCGACGGGGATCTCGCGGCCGTTCGGCGCGGTGTACGCGCCCTTCCGCCCGACCTCCCAGCCGATGATGGCGGCGCCGAGCGGCGACTGCTCGCTGTAGACGTCGAGGTCGCTGTCGCCCGCGATCTCCCGGTTGCCGAGCAGGAACTTCGTCTCGTCGCCCGCGATGAGCGCGGTGACGACGGTGCCGGGCTCCACGACGCCGTGGCTCTCGGGGGCGTCCCCGACCTCGGCTGTGCGGAGCAGCTGCGTGAGCTGGCGGATGCGGGCCTCGATCTTGCCCTGCTCCTCCTTGGCGGCGTGGTAGCCGCCGTTCTCCTTGAGGTCGCCCTCCTCGCGGGCGATCTCGATCTTCTTCGCGATCTCCTCGCGGCCCTGCACGCTGAGGGTGTCGAGCTCCCTGCTGAGGCGGTCGAACGCCTCCTGGGTCAGCCAGGTGACTGCCTGCTCCTGCGCCACGATGGACTCCTTGCACTCGCACGGACGCCCCGACGGATCCGTCAGGGCGAATCCCCCACTCTAGGCGGGCCAGCAGCTGTGGATCAAGCCGGTGACGGCGGGACCGGTCGTGCGGAGGCGCACCGTCTCCATCCGCTCGAACGCGTCACGGGCCGGGAGCTCGACGACCTTCCAGCCGACGATGGAGCGCTGTTCGTCCTGCGCCTGCACGGCGCACCACGCCGCCTCGCCCGCCGGCATGACGACGGAGAAGGTCACGTCGATGGTGCGGTCGTCGACGATGTCGAACGCGCGGTCGGTGGCGTCGATGGAGCCGGACGCCTGGTCGATCCCCGCCCACAGCACCCACGCGCCGAACACCACGGCGACGAGGCCGCCGGCTGTGCCGTAGAGCCAGCGCTGGCGGATCCGCGCGGGGCGCGTGCGCCCGTACCGCTCGTCGAGCGCGGCGGTGGTGGGGAGCGCGGGGACGCGGTGCTCGACGGTCTCGTCGTCCTCCGCGGAGGCGCCGGCGGGGACGGGGGAGCGGGACCCTGTCGTCACGGCAACTCCTCCACACGCACCTTGTACCCTGGAGGTCCAGACTACCGTCCCCACCCTTGGAGCCCCGTGACCCTGCGCCTCATGGCCGTGCATGCCCACCCCGACGACGAGTCGAGCAAGGGTGCGGCGACGTACACCCACTACACGCAGCAGGGTGCCGAGGTCATGGCCGTCAGCTGCACCGGCGGCGAGGCCGGCGACATCCTCAACGAGGGGCTGGCCGAGCGCGCGATGGCGGAGCGCGACCTCCCGGGCCTCCGCCGCATCGAGATGGCGCGCGCGCAGGCCGTCATGGGCGTGCAGCACCGCTGGCTCGGCTACGTCGACTCCGGCATGGCGCGGGAGGACGGCTCGCTGCCGCCCGCGAGCTTCGCGAGCATCCCGGTGGAGGTCTCGGCCGAGCCGCTCATCCGCCTCGTGCGCGAGTTCCGGCCGCACGTGCTGGTGGCGTACGACGAGAACGGCGGCTACCCGCACCCCGACCACATCCAGGCGCACGTGGTGGCCATGGAGGCGTGGCGCGAGTCCGGCGTCGCCGGCTCCTACCCCGACGCGGGCGCGCCGTGGCAGGTCTCCAAGCTCTACTTCGACCGGATCTTCAACGGCGCCAAGCTCCGCGCGGTCCGCGAGCACCTCGTCGCGGACGACGCGGCGCCCGAGATGCTCGAGGCCGTCGACGAGATGCTCGGCTGGATGGGCGACCGCCCCGACCTCGCGACGACGCACGTGGACGTGGGCGAGCACTTCGAGGCCCGCGACCGCGCGCTGCTCTCGCACGCGAGCCAGGTCGCCCCCGACAGCACGTTCTTCCGCTGGCCGCGCGACCTGCAGCAGCGGGCGTGGCCGTTCGAGGACTTCCAGCTCGTGGAGTCGCGCGTCGACGCGCCGGACGAGGAGCACGACCTCTTCGCCGGGATCGTCGACGAGGAGCGGGCGGTGCGCGCGTGATGCGCCAGGACCTCGTCCTCCGGCTCGCCGCCGCCGTCACGACGCCGAGCCCCACCCCCACGGCCGAGTTCGACCCGGACACGGTCTCCCCGGGTCCGATCGGCTTCATCGCGATCTTCTTCGTCGCGATCGTGGTGCTGCTGCTCATGGTGGACATGACGCGCCGGATCCGACGCACCCGCTACCGCGAGGAGATCCGCGGGCGGCTGGAGGCCGAGAAGCTCGAGGCCGACCTCGCCCGCGACGCGGCGCCGGAACGGGGACCGCGCACGTCCCCGGCCGCGGAGGCCGCACCGGACGCTCCCGCCACGCCGGACGACCCGGCGGACCCGCCCCGCGCCTGAGCGGCGCCCGCCGGACGGGCGGCGCGCGTCAGACGGGCGGCGCGCGTCAGACGAGCGGCGGGTCGGTCGCCACCAGCAGGATCCCCGTCCAGTGGCAGAGGAACGCCACCAGCGTGAACGCGTGGAAGATCTCGTGGAAGCCGAAGCGGCCGGGCCACGGGTTCGGCCGCTTCAGCGCGTACACGACGGCGCCCACCGTGTAGGCGAGGCCGCCCGCGAGGATGAGCGTCATCATCGCGGCGTCGGCGCGGAAGAAGTCGACGATGAAGACGAGCGACGCGTAGCCGAGCACCAGGTACAGGAGCACGTAGAGCCAGCGCGGGGCGCCGATCCACAGCACGCGGAACAGCACGCCGAGGACCGCGCCCGACCACACCAGCCAGAGCAGCAGCACCGACTTCCCGTGGGGCAGGGCCAGCACGGTGATGGGCGTGTACGAGCCGGCGATGAGCAGGAAGATGTTCGCGTGGTCCATGCGCTTCAGGAGGACCTTCGTGCGCGGCGACCAGTCGAACCGGTGGTAGACGGCCGAGACGCCGAACAGCAGCAGCGACGACGCCACGAACACGGCGCAGGCGATGCGGGCGGCGGTGCCGTCGGCCACGGCGATGAGCACGACGCCGAGCACGAGGGCCACGGGCGTCATGCCGGCGTGCAGCCAGCCGCGCCAGGTGGGCCGGGGCTCGGGACCCGCGTCCTGCGCGTCCTCGACGAGCGGGAGGTGCGGGACGGGCCCGTCCTCCTCGCGGCGCGACGCTGCGGGCCGGTCCTCCGGGGTGCCGAGCGGTCCGGGGGAGGCGGCGGCGGGCGTCATCCTGCGAGTGTAGGACAGCCCCGGTGACGTCACCCGGCCGGGCGATCCGCGCTCCCGGGACGTGGGATAGCGTGGGACACGTGCGAGAGAAGCCGATCCGACCGTGGCGCGGTCTCCTCTACCGGGCGTACCAGAAGCGCATCCGCCGCGGCCTCGACCGCACCGCCCTGCCGCACCACATCGCGATGATCCTCGACGGCAACCGCCGCTGGGCGCGCCAGCTCGGCCTCGAGTCGGCGGCCCATGGACACCGTGCGGGGGCGGCGAAGTTCCTCGAGTTCCTCGAGTGGTGCGACGACCTCGACATCAAGGTCACGACGCTCTACCTGCTCTCCACCGACAACCTCACGGGCCGGGGCAGCGCCGAGCTCACGGCGCTCATCGACATCATCGGCGAGCTCGCCGAGGACCTCTCCCGGCACCGCGACTGGCGCGTCAAGCACGTCGGCTCGGACGAGGGCCTGCCGCCCGAGCTCCTCGCCCGGCTCGACGCGTCGGAGGAGCGCTCCAAGGAGAACGCGGGACTCCACATCAACCTCGCGGTCGGCTACGGCGGGCGCACCGAGATCGCGGACGCCATGCGCAGCATCGTCCAGTCGCACCACCTCGCCGGCGGCACCCTCGAGGACCTCGCGGCCCTCCTCACGCCCGACCTCATCGGCGAGCACCTCTACACGGGCGGGCAGCCGGATCCGGACCTGGTCATCCGCACCTCGGGCGAGCAGCGCATCAGCGACTTCATGCTCTGGCAGTCGGCCCACAGCGAGCTCTACTTCATGGAGGCGCTCGGGCCCGACCTCCGCGAGGTCGACTTCCTCCGCGCCCTGCGCGACTACTCCTCCCGCCAGCGCCGCTTCGGCTCCTGACGCGTCCCGCCGGGCCTCCGGGCACCGCGCCGCCCCGCGCCGCCGGCCGACGCCGCGACGCCGGGCAAGAGTTAATGTCCCTGACACATCGGGACGCGCGTGGCACTGGTCAGCGGGCGGGGTCCCGACGTAGGTTCCACTCATCGGGCATGGCGCCCGATCGAGAGGGCCGCCGCATCGCTTCTCGTCACCGTGGCCCGATCGCCGTCAGGATCCGAGCGCGAACGCTCGGGGATGGAGTGGCCCGTGGCCCCGATGGACAGCCAGAGCAGCACCGCACGGCACGCCGGCCCGGGAGGGGGGACGCGGCAGGCCGAGCGCACGTACGTGCTCGACACCTCCGTCCTCCTGTCCGACCCGCGGGCGCTGTTCCGCTTCGCCGAGCACGCGGTGGTGATCCCGGTCATCGTCATCACGGAGCTCGAGTCGAAGCGGAACGACCCGGAGATCGGCTACTTCGCCCGCCAGGCCCTCCGCCACCTCGACCAGCTCCGGGAGGAGCACGAGCGGCTCGACTTCCCCATCGAGGTGGGCGACGCCGGCGGCACCCTGCGGGTCGAGCTCAACCACTCGAGCATGGCGGCGCTCCCCAACGGGCTGCAGCTCGGAGACAACGACTCGCGGATCCTCGCGGTCGCCCTCAATCTGTCGACCGAGGGCCTCGCCGTCACGGTCGTCTCCAAGGACATGCCGCTGCGCGTGAAGGCCGCCTCCATCGGCCTCCCGGCGGAGGAGTACCGGGCCGAGCTCGCGATCGACAGCGGCTGGACCGGCATGGCCGACGTCACGCTCTCCAGCGAGCAGATGGCCGACCTGTACGAGCGCGACACGCTCCAGACGCGGGCGGTGCAGGACCTGCCCGTGAACACGGGCGTCGTCCTCCACTCCGACCGGGGATCCGCCCTCGGCCGGGTCGTCCGCCGCGGCACCGTCAAGTCCGTGCGCGGCGACCGGGAGGTGTTCGGGCTCAAGGGGCGCTCGGCCGAGCAGCGGCTCGCGATCGACCTGCTCCTGGACCGCGAGGTGGGCATCGTGTCCCTCGGCGGCAGCGCGGGCACCGGCAAGTCGGCGCTCGCCCTCTGCGCCGCGCTCGAGGCTGTGCTGGAGAAGCAGCAGCACCGCAAGATCATGGTGTTCCGGCCGCTCTATGCGGTGGGCGGCCAGGAGCTCGGCTACCTGCCGGGCGACGCCGCGGAGAAGATGAACCCGTGGGCGCAGGCCGTGTTCGACACCCTCGGATCGGTCGTCTCGCAGAACGTCATGGACGAGGTGGTGGAGCGGGGGATCCTCGAGGTGCTGCCGCTCACCCACATCCGCGGGCGCTCGCTGCACGACGCGTTCGTGATCGTCGACGAGGCCCAGTCGCTCGAGCGGAACGTGCTGCTCACGGTGCTCAGCCGCATCGGGCAGAACTCGCGCGTGGTGCTCACGCACGACGTGGCGCAGCGGGACAACCTGCGGGTCGGCCGGCACGACGGCGTCGCCAGCGTCATCGAGACGCTGAAGGGCCACGAGCTGTTCGGCCACATCACGCTGACGCGCTCGGAGCGGAGCGCCATCGCGGCGCTCGTCACGGGTCTGCTCGACGGCGATCCCGTGTGACGCGCGCAGCCGCCGCATGACGACGGGCGCCGGTCCCCGAGGGGACCGGCGCCCGTCGGCGTCCGTCGTGCGGTGCGCGCTGCGAGGCGCGCGGGCCTAGAGGCCGGGCGCCGTCATCCGCAGCACGTCGAGGCCCTGGTCGAGCTGCTCCTCGGTGATCTCGCCGCGCTCGACGTAGCCGAGGTCGACGACGGCCTCGCGCACCGTCATCTTCTGCGCGACCGAGTGCTTCGCGATCCTCGCCGCGGCCTCGTACCCGATGATGCGGTTCAGCGGCGTGACGATGGAGGGCGACGACTCCGCGAGCGCGCGCGCGTGCTCCTCGTTGACGCGGAGCCCGTCGACCGTCTTGTCGGCGAGCAGGCGCGTGGAGGTCGAGAGGATGCGGATCGACTCGAGCAGCGACGAGCCCATCACGGGGATCGCGACGTTGAGCTCGAACAGGCCCGAGGCGCCCGCCCAGGCGACGGTCGCGTCGTTGCCGATGACGCGCGCGCAGACCATGAGGACGGCCTCCGGGATGACCGGGTTGACCTTGCCGGGCATGATCGAGGACCCGGGCTGGAGGTCGGGGATGTGCAGCTCGCCGAGGCCCGTGTTGGGGCCCGAGCCCATCCAGCGGATGTCGTTGCAGATCTTGGTGAGGCTCACCGCGAGCGTGCGGAGCGCGCCGGAGGCGTCGACCAGGCCGTCACGCGCGCCCTGCGCCTCGAAGTGGTCGAGCGCCTCGGTGACGGGCAGGCCGGTGTCGTCGGCGAGCACCTGGATGACCTTCTGCGGGAACCCGAGCGGCGTGTTGATGCCCGTGCCCGTGGCCGTGCCGCCGAGGGGGACCTCCGCGACGCGGGGGAGCGCGGTGCGGACGCGCTCGATGCCGAGGCGCACCTGGCGGGCGTAGCCGGCGAACTCCTGGCCGAAGGTGACCGGGGTCGCGTCCATGAGGTGCGTGCGGCCCGCCTTGACGAGCCCCTTCCACGCCTCGGCCTTCGACTCCAGCGCCTCCGCGAGGTGCTCGAGGGCGGGGATCAGCTCGGCGAGGAGCGCGCCCGTGACGGCGACGTGCACCGAGGTGGGGAACACGTCGTTCGACGACTGCGAGGCGTTGACGTGGTCGTTCGGGTGCACGGGCTTCCCGAGCGAGGACGTGGCGAGGGCCGCGAGGACCTCGTTCATGTTCATGTTCGAGCTCGTGCCGGAGCCTGTCTGGTACACGTCGATGGGGAAGTGCTCGTGGTGGGATCCGCCCGCCACCTGGTCCGCCGCGGCGACGATGGCCTCGGCGACGTCCGCGTCGATGATGCCCATCTCGCCGTTGACGATCGCGGCGGCGCGCTTGATGCGGGCCAGCGCCTGGATCTGCGCGGGCTCGAGGCCGCGGCCGGAGATGGGGAAGTTCTCGACGGCGCGCTGCGTCTGGGCGGCGTAGAGCGCGTCCCTCGGGACCCGCACCTCGCCCATCGTGTCGTGCTCGATGCGGAACTCGTCCGTCGTGCCGCTGTCTGATCCGGGGGAAGTGTCGACCACGCTGTTTCTCTCTCCTTCGGGACGGGTGATGCACCGGGCCTCGTGGGCCCGGGGTACGGGGGCGGCGCGCACACGGCGCCTTCCGGCGCGCGGGGTGGGCCTCCGCGGACGTCGCCCCTAGCGGGGGATGTCGCCCACGATGACGTCGGGCACCGCGGTGCCCTCGAGGAGCTTGTAGTTGGCGCCGACGATGGCCAGGCTACCGGCCGCCACCCGGTCGGAGATCATCTCGGAGGCCTCCAGCATGCGGGTCACGGTGTCGCGCAGGTGCTGGCGCCCGACCTCGCCCGCGTCGACCTCGGACGGCACGACGGGGTCGCCCGCCACGCGGCGGACGGCGGGCTCGATGGGGGCGATGAGGCGCGCGATGTGCGGCGGCAGCGCCTCCGCGTCGGGCGCCGCGCTCTCGATGGCCGCGCGGACGGCGCCGCACTCGTCGTGGCCGAGCACGACGATGAGCGGCACGCCCAGCACGGCGACCGCGTACTCGAGGCTGCCGAGGACCGAGTCGGAGATGATCTGGCCGGCGTTGCGCACCACGAAGAGGTCGCCGAGGCCCTTGTCGAAGATGATCTCGGCGGCGAGCCGGGAGTCGCTGCAGCCGAAGAGCGCGGCGACCGGGCGCTGCACGTGCGCGAGGGCCGCGCGGCGCTCGACGTCCTGCCGCGGGTGCTGGGGCGCGCCCTGGACGAAGCGCGCGTTGCCCTCGACCATCTCGGCCCACACCTCGGCGGGTGCCTGCGTGACCTCGTCCTGATCGGTCATCCCTCGATCCCCTCTCCGGGTGCGGTGGTGCTCGTGGCGCCGTCCGCGGGCGTCGGGGCGGGGGTGGCGGAGGAGCCCGCCGCCGTGCCCCGCGCGGCGGCGACCGCGTCGATGGCGGTGCGCAGCTCGTTGGCGTCGGCCGTGCCGTAGACCGCGTACGTGCTGTCGCCGTCGACGGCGCTCGCCGCGAGGACCACGTTGCCCGGGTCGTCGGCCTGGCCGTTGTCGTACAGGGTCCACTCGAGGCCGCCGATCTCCTCGCGGCTCACCTCCGGCGCGGACCGCAGGGTCTCGGCCAGCCAGGTGGGGTTCGCGTCGATGCCCTGGGAGATGCCGATGTAGCGGTTGCTCGGCGTGATGAGGCCGATGTACCAGACGGCGACGCCGTCGCGGCCTGCAGGCCGGATCTCGGCGTCGTTGCTCTTCCAGGCCGTGGGCAGGTCGGGTACGACGAGGGTCTGCGGGAAGCCGCCCTGCGCCTCGGCGGCCGTGGCGCCGTAGTCGACGTCGGGCAGGATCGTGGTGTTCGAGCGGGGCACCAGCGCGATGATGACCGCGACGGTGGCGACCGTGACGATGAGCGAGTACAGCAGGTTGCGGAAGGTCTGCTTGGCGCGGTGCCGGCGGGAGTCGGCGGCCTTGCGGGCGGCGGTCTCCTCGGGCGTCTCCGGCCGGCCGAGCTCGGCGACGACGTTCGGCGTGCGGTCCTTCGCCACGGTCAGCCGGCGTCGGACGCGGTGGTGCGGGCGGCGTCGAGCCGTGCCTTGGCGCCGAGCAGCCACTCCTCGCAGCGGGCCGCGAGGGCCTCGCCGCGCTCCCACAGGGCGATCGACTCCTCGAGCGTGGACGCGCCCTGCTCGAGGTCGTTGACGACGCGCACCAGCGCGTCCCGGGCCTCCTCGTAGCTGAGCTCGGAGACGTCGGGCAGGCGGGCGCCGGTGTCGGTGCCGGTGTCGGCGGGGCTGGTGGGCATGGGGGAGATCCTAGCTTTCGGAGCCGGGCGCGGGCCGGGCCCCGGGGGTGGGGGACGAGGGCAGGAGGGCGGCCGACGACGGGATGTCGTCGGTGGGGCCGGTGGAGGTTGCGCCCAGCGCGCCGGCGGCGAGGCGGAGGACGAGGCCGGTGCCTGCGGGGGCGTCGGCGGGGGTGCGGAGCGCGGATCCGTCGGCGGCCTGCACGATGGCGTACCCGCGGTCGAGGACGTGCTGCGGGGACAGGGCGCGCAGCTGCCGCGAGAGCTCGCTCGTCTGCTGCACGCCGCGCTCCACGACGCGGCCGGCGAGCTCGGCGGACCGCGCGATGTAGCGGCCGAGCTCCTCGGCGCGCGAGTCGACGATCCACGCGGAGCCCGTGAGCACCGGACGGGAGCGCAGCTGCTCGATGCGGTCGATCTCCCCCCGCACCTGCGAGGTGAGGCGCATGCCGATGCGGGCGCGGGCCTGCTGCACGCGGGCGAGCTCCTCGGAGACGTCCGGCACCACGCGCTTCGCGGCGTCGGTGGGGGTGGAGGCGCGGAGGTCGGCCACGTCGTCGAGCAGGGGCCGGTCGGCCTCGTGGCCGATGGCGCTCACGAGCGGGGTGCGGCACGCGGCCGCGGTGCGCACCAGGGTCTCGTCGCTGAAGACGAGCAGGTTCTGGAAGTCGCCGCCGCCCCGGGCGATGACGATGACGTCCACCTCGGGATCCTCGTCGAGCACGCCGATGGCGCGCGTGACCTCGCCGGCGGCCCGGTCGCCCTGCACGGCGGTGTGCACGACGCGGAAGCGCACGCTCGGCCAGCGCAGCTGCGCATTCCGGAGGACGTCCTTCTCGGCGTCGGAGTCCTTGCCGGTGATGAGGCCGATGCAGCCGGGGAGGAACGGGAGGCGCCGCTTGCGGTCCGCGTCGAACAGGCCCTCCGCGCGCAGCGTCTGACGCAGGCGCTCGAGGCGCTCGAGCAGGTCGCCGAGGCCGACGTGCCGCATCTCCAGCACCTGCATGGTGAGCGTGCCGCCCTTGACCCAGTAGTTGGGCTTGACGAGCGCGACGACGCGGGCGCCCTGGCCGAGGTCGGCAGGGATCTTCGCGCGCACGGACGACCAGACCGTGAAGCTGATGGTGGCGTCGACGTCGAGGTCCTTGAGCTTGCCGTAGACGTTGCCGCCGGAGCCGCCCCACTGGGTGATCTCGCCCTCGACCCAGGCCGTGCCGAGGCGGTCGATCCAGCCCTTGACCTTGCCGGACAGCACCGAGACGGGCCACGGCGCGTCGACGGTCGGGGCCCCCGCGGCGGGCATGGACACGGTGCGCGTCTCGCTCATGGCTCCCCACTCGGCGCCCAGCGCGGGCGCATACAATCGGATGCGTGACTACAGCGACCACTGACCAGCGACTCGTGGGAGCACCCGTCGTCAGCCTGTCGATGCCCCGGATGCCCGGCGTCCGCAACAGGCTCAAGGATAACCCGGTGGACGGACCCAAGAAGGTCCTGCTCGCCGCTCCGCGGGGCTACTGCGCCGGCGTCGACCGCGCCGTCGTCGCCGTCGAGAAGGCCCTCGAGCGCTACGGCGCCCCCGTCTACGTGCGGAAGCAGATCGTCCACAACGTGCACGTCGTCTCCACCCTCGAGCGCATGGGCGCGATCTTCGTGGAGGAGGTCGACGAGGTGCCCACCGGCGCCCACGTCGTCTTCAGCGCCCACGGCGTCTCGCCGGCCGTCGTGCAGGGCGCCGCCGACCGCGGCCTCCAGGCCATCGACGCGACCTGCCCGCTGGTCACCAAGGTCCACCGCGAGGCCGTGCGCTTCGCGAAGGCCGACAAGCAGATCCTCCTCATCGGCCACGAGGGCCACGAGGAGGTCGAGGGCACCGCGGGCGAGGCGCCCGAGCAGACCATCGTCGTCAACTCCCCGGAGCACGCCGACACCATCGAGGTGCGGGACCCGGACAACCTGGTCTGGCTGTCCCAGACCACGCTCTCGGTCGACGAGACCATGGAGACCGTCCGCCGCCTCCGCGCGCGCTTCCCGAACCTGCAGGACCCGCCGAGCGACGACATCTGCTACGCCACGCAGAACCGCCAGGTGGCCATCAAGAAGGTCGCGGTCGACGCCGACCTCGTCATCGTCATCGGCTCCGCGAACAGCTCCAACTCGGTCCGACTCGTCGAGGTGGCCCTCGAGTACGGCGCGAAGGCGTCCTACCGCGTGGACTACGCCTCCGAGGTCAAGCAGGAGTGGCTGGACGGCGTGCAGACGGTCGGCGTCACGAGCGGCGCCTCCGTCCCCGAGGTGCTCGTGCAGGAGCTCCTCGACGACCTCGCCGACGCCGGCTACGGCGACGTGACCGCGGTCGTGACCGCCGAGGAGGACCTCGTGTTCTCGCTCCCCAAGGAGCTGCGCAAGGACCAGTCCGGCAACACGGACTCGCGCGCCATCGGCGGGCGCACCCGCGCGTGAGCGACGACGACGGGCAGCGCCGCTCCGGCCGGCCCGCCCCGCGCTTCGGCGAGTACGCGTCCCCGTCGTCCTCCGCGGGCGGCTCCTCGGAGCTGTCCGAGGCCGATGCGCGCATCGTCGCGGAGGCGGCCGCCTACCGCGAGGCCGCGGCCGCCCGGGACGCCCCGGGTGGCGAGGGCGTCGCGAAGGGCAGGAAGGCCGGCAATCAGGCGGCGCCCCAGACCCTCGCCGAGCAGATGGCGGCGGAGCGCAAGGCCGCGCGCGAGCGCCAGCAGGCCGAGCGCCGCGACGCCGAGAAGGCCGCGGTGGACGCGCGTCGCGCATCCGAGAGGACCGCCGCGACGGAGCGCCGGGATGCGCGACGCGCACCCGCTCCCGCGCGCCCGGATCCCGCTCCGGACCAGCCCGCCGGCTCGGCTCCGGGTACGACGCCCGGACGCCCCGGCTACCTCGCCGGCCAGGAGCCGCGTCGTGCGCCGCGGCGGTTCGACGCGGCCATCACCATCGGCCTGCTCGCCGCCGGGCTCGTGAACGTGGCCGGCAGCATCGGCGCCAACTCGGATCCCTCGCAGGCCATCGACCAGTCCTACGCCCTCTTCGGCGGCGGCACCTACACGGTCACGCCGCAGACGGCGGTCATCGGCATCGCGGTCAACGTCGTGAACGTGGTCGTGTTCGTGCTGACCGCCTGGATCGCCCTCGAGCTCGTCAAGCGCCGCCGCATGGCGTTCTGGGTGCCCATCGCGGGCGCGGTCCTCGCCACCGTCATCACGAGCGTGCTCGTGCTGACGCTCATCATCCAGGACCCGGCGTTCCAGCAGATCATGTCGAACGGCGGGCCCTGACGCCCGCATGCACGCGAACGACGGCGGGGCCGGTCCACCAGGACCGGCCCCGCCGTCGTGTCCCCCGCGAGCAGCGGGAGGGCGACCGCCGTCGCTAGCTCTGCGACTTCCCGTGCGAGCCGAGCTGGCGCGTGGCCTCGACGACGCGGGCCGCCATGGCCGACTCCGCCGTCTTGCCCCAGGCGCGCGGGTCGTACGTCTTCTTGTCGCCCACCTCGCCGTCGACCTTGAGGAAGCCGTCGTAGTTGCGGAGCACCGAGTCGGCGATGGAGCGGCTGAACGCGTACTGCGTGTCGGTGTCGATGTTCATCTTCACGACGCCGTTGCGCACGGCCTCGGCGATCTCGTCGTCGGAGGAGCCGGATCCGCCGTGGAAGACGAGGTCGAACGGCTTCTCGGACGTGCCGTACTTCGACTGGATGCCGTCCTGGATCTCCTTGAGGAGCGACGGGCGCAGCTGCACGCCGCCGGGCTTGTACACGCCGTGCACGTTGCCGAAGGTGAGGGCGGCCATGTAGCGGCCCTGGTCGCCGAGGCCGAGGGCCTCGACGGTGGAGATGGCGTCCTCGAGGGTCGTGTAGAGGTGCGCGCCGGTGTCGTGGCTGACGCCGTCCTCCTCGCCGCCGACGACGCCGATCTCGACCTCGAGGATGGCGTTGATGGCCTTCATGCGGGGGAGCAGGTCGGTCGCGATGTCGAGGTTCTCGTTGAGCGGGATGGCCGAGCCGTCCCACATGTGCGACTGGAAGATGGGGTTGCGGCCCGCGCGGACCTCCTCCTCGCTGGCCTCGATCATGGGGATGACGAAGCCGTCGAGGGCGTCCTTCGGGCAGTGGTCGGTGTGCAGCGCGACCGTGATGGGGTAGTTCTTGGCGACCTCGGTGGCGAAGCGCGCGAAGG
The DNA here is from genome assembly GCF_059422605.1 of Clavibacter sp. GW821-FHT01D01. Classification (NCBI taxonomy): domain Bacteria; kingdom Bacillati; phylum Actinomycetota; class Actinomycetes; order Micrococcales; family Microbacteriaceae; genus Clavibacter; species Clavibacter sp. GW821-FHT01D01. The sequence continues at coordinate 179,721 of NZ_JBWKXC010000004.1, read as the reverse complement.
CGAGGGCGCCCGCCGCGCGGTTCTTCACGGTGTGGCCGGAGAAGTAGTCGGCGCCGCCCGTGGTGACCTGGATGATGCCGTCGGAGCCGGCGTCCGTGAGCCCCTGGAGGACCGCGTTGATGGTCTGCGAGGACGAGACGTTGACCGCGGGGTAGGCGAATCCGCCGGACTTGGCGCGATCCAGCATCTCGGCGTACTGCTCGGGGGTTGCTACGGGCATGGTGCATCTCCTTCGGCGGATCCACGGCGACGCCGTGCGGCTGACGCGGGCCCTCGGCGGCCGGTGGGAGGTGCTCCCGCGGCCGGGCCCCGCGTGCTCGCCACTCTACCGAGCGGTCGCGTCGGCGTCCCCGGACGCCCGGGGAGCGGATGCGGCCGACGTGAACTCGTCCGCCGACAGCTCGCGCGCGGTGGCCTCGAGCGGCGCGAGGGTGCCGATGACCTTGGACTCGTCGAGCCGGCTGAGGCGGCGGGCGGTGGGCAGCACCTGGCGCTCCAGGGATCCGACGACGCGGTTGTAGTCGCCGACGGCGCCCGTGAGGGAGCGGCCGAGCTTCGCGATGTGCTCGCCGCTGGTGGCGAGGCGGGCGTGCAGCTCGCGGCTGAGGTCGAAGAGCTGCTTCGCGTCCTCCGTGAGGACCTCCTGCTGCCAGCTGAACGCGACGGTCTTGAGCACCGACCACAGCGTGACGGGGGAGGAGAGGGCGACCCGGCGGCTGAACGCGAACTCCATGATGCTCGGATCCGCCTCGAGCGCGGACGACACCAGGGACTCGCTCGGGATGAACGCGATGACCATCTCCGGGCTCGCGTCGAGCCCCTCCCAGTAGGCCCGGCTGCCGAGCGCCGTGATGTGGTCGCGGACGGCCTGCACGTGCTGCTTCATGAGGTGGTCGCGTCGTGCGCCCTCGGGGCCGGTGGCGGAGGCGGGGATGGCGCTCGCCTCGAGGTACGCGGTGAAGGGCGCCTTCGCGTCCACCGCGATGTTCTTGCCGCCCGGCAGGTGCACCACCATGTCCGGCCGGCCGACGCCCTGGGCGGTGGAGACGCTGGTCTGCACGTCGAAGTCGACGCGGTGGATGAGGCCCGCGGCCTCCACGACGCTGCGCAGCTGCGTCTCGCCCCACACGCCGCGCGTGCTGTTGGAGCGGAGCGCGGACGCGAGCGTCTCGGCGGTGGCGCGCAGCCGCTCCTCCGCCTCCGTGGCGCTCCGCAGCTGCTCGCTCAGCTCGCCGTGCTGCTGGCGGCGCTGCTCCTCGAGCTCGTGCACCTTCGCCTGCACCTGCTTGAGGCTCTCCGCGACCGGGCTGAGCGCCGTGAGCACCCGGCCGTCCTCCTCGGTGCGGGCCACCTCGGCGCGCTGGACCTCGCGCAGCCGCGACTGCAGCTCCGCGATGCGGTCCTCCTGCTGGCCGATCTGCTCGCGGAGGTGCGACTCCTGGGCGTCCAGCCGCTCGCGGTGGAGCGCGTCCTGCGCCTGGGCGCGCTCCGCGTACTGCGCGGTGGCCTGCCCGACCTGCTCCTCGGCGAGGCGCTCCGTGCGGTCCAGCTGCTCCCGGAGCGCCGCGACGGTGGCCTCCGCGGCGGCGAGGCGGGCGGCCTCTCCCGCGCGGCCCGGCGCATCCACCCCCGAGCGGGCGCGGGACACGGCGATGCCCACCACCGCGCCCACGGCCAGGCCGATGACGAGGCCGACGAGCAGGGCGATGACGGGGTCCATGCGTGCAGTGTGCCAGCGGCCCCCGACACGGCCGGGACGTGCGGCGCGCGCCCGGGGGACGGGTCCCGCCGGGTGCCCGGGGACGGATCAGGCCCAGTCGATGGGCGGGGTCGCGGCAGCCGAGGCCCGGGTGACGGGCTGCGTGCGAGGCGCGCCGATGCGGCCCATCCCGACGCCCGCCGCCTCGGCGAGGCCGGTCAGGGAGGCGGCGCCGTGCCTCTCGGCCGCGTGCACGACGATGGCCGCGCAGGCCCGCGCGTCGGCCAGCGCCTCGTGGTGCGCGAAGTCCTCGAAGCCCGCGGCCCGGGCGGCGACCGGCAGCCGGTACGACTCGAGCGCGTAGGTGCGGCGGGCGACCTGGAGGCTGCACAGGTAGGAGTACGGCGGCGGGATGAGCGCGGTCGCCCGGCACGCGCCCTGGATGACGCCCATGTCGAAGCGCGCGTTGTGGGCGACGAGGTGGTCGTCGCCCGCGAACGCCATGAGCCGCGGCAGCTGGTCGGCCCAGCCGAGGGCGTCCGCCACGTCGTCCTCGACGATGCCGTGGATCCGCGTGTTCCAGACGGAGAAGGAGTCGTGCCCGGCCGGCGGGCGGATGAGCCACGACGCGGTGTCGACGACGACGCCGTCCCGGACCTTGACGAGACCCACCGAGCAGGCGCTCGCCGACGAGTTGTTGGCGGTCTCGAAGTCGATCGCGGTGAAGTCCAACGGCATGGCATCGATGCTCGCACGCACGACCGACGCCGGATCCCGGGAGAGCCGGGCCGCCCGGGGGCGGGGGAGGAGGCGGCCCGCCCCGTACGATGGTCTCCCGTGGCTCTCACTATCGCGATCGTCGGTCTCCCCAACGTCGGCAAGTCGACGCTCTTCAACGCCCTGACCAAGAACCAGGTGCTCGCCGCGAACTACCCGTTCGCGACCATCGAGCCGAACGTGGGCGTGGTGAACCTGCCGGACCCGCGCCTCGAGGTGCTCGCCGGCCTCTTCGGCTCGGAGCGGATCCTCGCGGCCCCCGTCTCCTTCGTCGACATCGCGGGCATCGTCCGCGGCGCGAGCGAGGGCGAGGGCCTCGGCAACCAGTTCCTCGCGAACATCCGCGAGGCCGACGCCATCGCGCAGGTCGTCCGCGGCTTCGAGGACGAGGACGTCGTGCACGTCGACGGCCGCGTTGACGCGGCCAGCGACATGGAGACCATCAACACCGAGCTGATCCTCGCCGACCTGCAGACCCTCGAGCGCGCCGAGCCGCGCTACGAGAAGGAGCTGAAGACCAAGCGCATCGAGCCCGTCGTGCTCGAGACCGCGAAGGCCGCGCGCGAGTGGCTCGACTCGGGCAAGCCGCTGTCGGCCTCGAAGATCGACCTGGAGCCCGTCCGCGAGCTCGGGCTGCTCACAGCCAAGCCCTTCATCTACGTGTTCAACGTCGACGAGCAGGTGCTCGGCGACACGGGCAGGCTGGCGGAGCTGGCCGCCCTCGTGGCGCCCGCGCAGGCCGTGTTCCTCGACGCGAAGATCGAGTCGGAGCTCATCGAGCTCGACCCCGAGGACGCCGCCGAGATGCTCGCCTCGACCGGCCAGGAGGAGTCCGGCCTCGACCAGCTCGCCCGCATCGGCTTCGAGACCCTGGGCCTCCAGACCTACCTGACGGCAGGCCCGAAGGAGACGCGCGCCTGGACCATCGGCAAGGGCTGGAAGGCCCCGCAGGCCGCCGGCGTGATCCACACCGACTTCGAGAAGGGCTTCATCAAGGCCGAGGTCATCTCCTACGACGACCTCGTCGAGACCGGCTCCATCGCCGAGGCGCGCTCCAAGGGCAAGGCCCGCATCGAGGGCAAGGAGTACGTCATGCAGGACGGCGACGTCGTGGAGTTCCGGTTCAATGTGTAGGGTAGTTTTCTGATTCACATTGCCCATCTCGCTCCATCGCATTGATATATACCGATATTCCGGTCATGTCTCAAGATCCCACGCAAGACCCACGAGGGAGGTCGGACCTCGTGCGTTCGGCTTCGCGACCGCGTGCGTGTGATCACTGGTTAGCGACGCTGGGTCGATGTACTGTTTCTGGTTAAGGTGGCGGTGGCGGTGGCGTGAGGAGCCGAGCTCATCGGTTGGTTAGTGCGGGAGAGGCCTGGTGACACAACAGATCCCCCTCCGGATCCGCCGATGGCCGCTGTGATTCTCATGCACGCGCTCAGACGGAATGATCGATGTGCTTTGAAAGGCTGTGACGGATGAGTGCGGCCGCGATCAACGAACGGCTCATCAAGTCGCGGCAGCGCGTGAGGGCGCATGGCGAGGTCTTCACTCCGCGGCATATGGTGAATCAGATGCTCGATCTCGTCCGCCCCGAGCTCGAGGCAGGACCGAACTTCGTTGACAAGACGTTCTTCGAGCCTGCCGCCGGCGATGGAAACTTCCTTGTCGCGATACTGCGCCGCAAACTCGACGCCATCGTCAAGCGCTACCAGCCATCCGTCCAACCCATGGAGTCGCTCTTCGCGCTGGCATCGATCTATGGCGTCGAACTGCTTGAGGACAACCACGCGGCGGCCAAGGCGAACCTCTTGGCCACATTCACCGCATTTCAGGAAAATGCAGGGGTTTCCTGCGGCACGCGCACGAACCTGTACCGCTCAGCAGCGGCGCTCGTGGACTGGAACGTCCTCCGCGGTAACACTCTTACCGGGCTCGACTGGGAGGGCCGAGAGCTCGTCTTCTCCTGGTGGAATCGCGTGCTCAACAAGCCGGCCCTCGTGCAACGCGAGCCGTTTACGCTCGCCTCGCTGCGCGGATCGAGCGTCGGCACGTTCGAGTTCAGCATTCATGCTTCATACTCTGTGTGTCAGATCACCCACGTCTATAAAGAGCTGAGGGCCGATGCCTAGTCCGAAGATCAGTACGTTCCGTGAGATCGTTCCCGTCGTCTATGCCTGGATGACTCCTGATGTCGCGAAATACCAGGGTTGGGAAAAGATCGGCTACACCGAGCAGGAGGGCGGGGCCGACGTGCGCATCGCCCAGCAGGCCTCCCAGCTGGGGATCGAGAAGGTCAAGCTATGGGCGCAGCGCGCGTTCTTCACATCGGAGGCTGGAGGTGCGTTCACTGACCGGGACTTCCACTCGTACCTCAAGCAGCGCGGCGTTGAGCGGGAACTCACCCCACGCACGGAATGGCATCGCTTCGCGGAAATGCCGTTGACCTCCAAGCAATACTTCCTCGAGTACGCTAGCCAAGACGGCGCAGAACTCCAGCGCGCCAGTAACGAGGACTACCGCCTGCGCCCCGAGCAGGATGCCGCCGTGGCGCAGGCGCTCCGTGCCTTCGGGTCCGGCCACGCGGATGTCCTGTGGAATGCCAAGCCTCGCTTTGGTAAGACGCTGACGACGTATGACCTCATGCGGCGCCTCGATGCACGCCGCGTGCTAATCGTCACGAACCGTCCGGCGGTCGCCAACTCGTGGTTCGACGACTTCGTCCGCTTTATCGGCCACCAGACCTCATATGTATTCGTCTCGGACTCGGCATCCCTCGCCGGCCGGGAGACAATGTCGCGCGGCCGGTGGACCCAGTACGCCGCGGAGCATGACGACCCGCGCAGCGTCGAGTTCCTCTCACTGCAGGACCTTAAGGGCTCCCAGTATTTCGGCGGCTCGCACAAGAAGCTTCTACACATAAAGAAGTCCAGTTGGGACCTGCTCGTCATCGACGAGGCCCACGAAGGCGTGGACACGACGAAGACCGACATCGTCTTCGACCAAATAACACGCAAGAGGACTCTGCACCTGTCCGGAACGCCGTTCAAAGCCCTTGCCGCGGGCAAGTTCGACGACCAGCAGATCTTCAACTGGACGTACGAGGACGAGCAGACGGCCCGTGCCGAGTGGTCCGATGGTGCGCAGGAAAACCCCTACGCAGCGCTGCCGACGCTCAACATGCTCACATACCAGCTCTCGCGCATGATCTCCGATCGTCTGTCCGAGGGGGTCGCCCTCGGTGAGGACCAGGCGAACATTGACTTCGCATTCGACCTTGGCGAGTTCTTTGCGACGAAGGACAACGGCGTCTTCGAGCACCGTGACGACGTCGTTAAGTTCCTCGATCGCCTCACCACGAACGAAAAGTATCCGTTCTCGACGTCCGAGTTGCGCGACGAAATTCGACACTCGTTCTGGCTGCTGAACCGCGTCGCGTCGGCAAAGGCGCTCGAGAAGCTGCTCAAGCAGCATGAGATCTTTAGGGACTACACAATCGTCCTTGCCGCCGGCGACGGGCGCAGCGAAGAGGACGCCGATACCATCGACTCAGCCAAGGCTCTCGAAAAGGTCCGTACCGCCATCGCCGCCGCGGAGCAGGTTGGCGGCAAAACGATCACCCTATCGGTAGGACAGCTCACCACCGGGGTCACCGTGCCCGAGTGGACGGCAGTGCTCATGCTCTCAAATCTGGCCTCGCCGGCGCTCTACATGCAGGCAGCCTTCCGCGCGCAGAACCCGCACACATTCCTCCGCGGCGAGCGCATGCTGCAGAAGAACAACGCCTATATTTTCGACTTCGCGCCGGAGCGCACGCTTGCAATCTTTGACGAGTTCGCGAACAACCTGCGCCCCAACTCGTTGAGGAGCCCCGAGGTTCGACGTGAGAACATCCGCACATTGCTCAACTTTTTCCCCGTCATCGGCGAGGACGCCGACGGCCGTATGGTCGAACTCGACGCCGCGCAGGTACTTACGTTCCCGCAGGTCTTCAAGGCGCGGGAGGTCGTACGTCGCGGCTTCCTTTCTAACCTGCTATTCGCGAATGTCTCCGGCATCTTCCGCTACTCCGAGCAGGTTATGGCGATCCTCGAGAAGCTGCCCGAGGCTAAGCAGGGCAAGCTTAAGGCGGGCACCAAAATCACTCTTGAAGAGCCTGTACCAATTACCGACTCCGACGGGAACGTTGAGGTTGACTTGCAGACAGTGATCAACCCTAAGGTGGCCGAGCTCGGCGCACCCGTTTGGCAGGTTGAGGATATCCCTATCATACAGCCTAATGCTCCGGCAAGCATCGCCGCAACGAGAATCGCGGACGCTATTACCGAGCAGACGAAAGAGAAGCGCGAGGAGCTAAAAGACGTCTACGGCCTTACGACCGCGCAAGTCACGCGGGATGAGAAGCGCACCGAGGCGGCGGTCGCGGCTGCCGTTGAACGCGCTTACGTCGATCACTCTATTGTCTCCAAGTACCTCGAGGACGAATTTCACAACGCTACGACTGACGCCGACGTTGCGGCCGTTGCCGAAAAGCGGGCCGAGCAGGAGCAAGCTTTTACCGCCGACATTTTAGCCATAGTTGGTAGGACGATGGAGCAGGTCGTTCCAGAGATCGTTGCAAGGGAGGAGAATAAGAAGGAGCAGAAGCGCGCGAACATCGCAATGGACAATGCGCGCGCCCACCTGCGGGGTTTCGCCCGGACTATCCCGATGTTCCTCATGGCCTACGGTAATGAGAGCATCCGTCTTTCGAACTTCGATGATCACACCCCTGACGCCGTCTTCGAAGAGATCACAGGCATCAGCGAAGCGGACTTCCGCATTCTGCGGGACGGACAGGACATCGCCGAAGACGACGGCACCGTCTCCCGAATTCCGGGCCTGTTCGATACGTCGGTTTTTGATCAGGCAATTCAGGAGTTCCTCGCCAAGAAGGTCGCGTTGGCTGATTACTTCGACGACGCGCTAACTGAGGATATCTTCGCATACATCCCACGTCAAAAATCGTCGCTCGTTTTCACACCCCAGCCGGTAGTGAAGCAGATGGTTGACATTCTCCAGCTAGAGAACCCCGGAATATTTTCCGACCCCACGAGAACTTTCGCAGACCTGTTCTCCACCGCTGGGTTGTTCCTCATGGAGCTCGTGCGCAGGCTCGATAATGGGCTGGCAGACGTCATCCCGGATCAGAACGATCGCCTGCGACACATCCTCTCGAAGCAGATCTTTGAGATGAGCCACAACCAAATCCTTCACGACATCACCATCGAGGCCGTGTCCGGCGGTGTCCGTGAACGCAAACAGTGGATCGCGGAGTCCGGGCACTACCGCGTACATAACCTCGCTCAGATGACCGCCGAACAGCGGCAGGCCGTCATCGACGACATGCTAACGGAAGGCGACTGATATGACCAAAAAGTTCGACGTTGTCATCGGCAACCCGCCGTACCAGGAGAAGGCTCTAGGTAAGGGCACCCGAGACACCCCGGTCTACCACCGCTTCATGGACGCGGCGTATGAAGTCGGGACGAAAGCCGTGCTTATCACCCCGGCCCGGTTCCTGTTCAACGCTGGCTTTACGCCAAAGGCGTGGAACGAGAAGATGCTCGCGGATGCGCATCTAAGCGTTCCGTATTACGAACCCGATTCTAACCAAATGTTTCCGGGCTTGACGGATCCTATTAAAGGTGGTGTTGCAGTCACATATCGCGACTCGGAGCGCGAGATCGGTCCGGTTGGCTTCTTTATACGGCACCCTGAGCTTAGCACTATCCTGCACAAGGTCCAGAGGTCGGGAACGAGCTTCATTGACAAGCTTGTGTCAAGCGGTCGGGCCTATGCCTTTACGGACGAGATGCACGATCGGTACCCGAATGCAATGGGCATGATGTCGATCGATGCACGGTTCCGTGTAAGCACCAATGCCTTCGAGCAGCTCGCATTTCTGTTCTTTCAGGTTCGACCGGACGACGGCGGTGAGTACGTGCGTCTCCTTGGGGTTATCAAGAACGTTCGCGTGTTCCGTTGGATTCGCAGTGAGTATATATCGGGGCCCAACAGCCTCAATCGGTATAAGGTCGCCGTGCCGGCGGCGAACGGGTCGGGTTCCACGACTGACTTCTTCGGCGTGGCGTTGAATTATCCGACGGTGCTGGAGCCAGGGGTCGCAGTGACACAAACATTTATTACCATAGGATCGTTCAACACTGAGGCGGAAGCCAAAGCTTGTCAGAAGTACACGAAGTCCAAGTTCGCGAGAACAATGCTCGGCATCCTCAAGATCACCCAGCACAACCCGCGAAATACCTGGAAGTTTGTCCCAAGCCAGGACTTCACTTCGGCATCATCCATCGACTGGAGTGGGTCGATTCCGGAGATTGACCAGCAGCTGTATGCCAAGTACGGGCTCGACGAGGAAGAGATCTCATTCATCGAGACCAACGTCAAGTCCGTGGAGTGACCGCCGGATAGTGATTTAGGTCATTCCCGCCAACGTTCAGATCCCGCAGTAGTGAATGGGCTCCGCCGTCGCCGATATCGTCGTGTAGGCGGTCCGTGGCGTCTTGGTCAATCGACATGACGTCGCGTTCAGCGCCGTCGATGAAGTGGCAGTAACGACATCTGCACTTTGTTGAGGGACGGAGAGGGCGACCCTCCGCAAGGACGAGTTGCTGAACGCGGCGCTGGATGTCGAGGACCGATGCATCCCGCCCGGCGACCGGCTCGAACGGCTGGCGGGTGATCGCCGTGGCCAGCACAGCTCCGGGTGAACGACCAGTGGCGGCTCTGCGTCATCTGGCAAGAGGGAGGTGCGGAGGATGTCGAGCTCGTCGACTACCACTGACAGTGACCGGATCGATCCGATCCATCCGGGCGAGATCCTGATGGAGGACTTCATCGAGGGCTTCGGGATCACCAGAACAAGCTCGCGGTGTCGAACGGCGTACCCCCGCTGCGCATCAACGAGATCGTGCACGGCAAGCGGGGCATCACTGCCGGCACCGCCATCCGGCTGGCGTGCTACTTCGGGACCTCGGACGAGTTCTGGATGAACCTGCAGTCCCACTAAGAGCTGCGGCTCGAGCGGCGGGCGCTGCAGGACAGGGTCGCGGAGATCGTCCCCCTGCGGGTTGCCTGGCCGCGAGACCCCGAGTCCGCCCGCCCTCTGGATGCCTGCCGCCGCGATCGCCTCAGAAGAGCGGCCAGGGGACCGCCGGCATCTCGCCCTCGGGGGCCGGGAAGCGCCCTGCCGAGCGCAACCGAAAGCAGCGGGCGGCGAGCGCGGCGATCTCCTCCGCCGTCAGCAGCTCCTTCAGTTCCCGCCCCAGATCCCCGTCCAGTGCCGCGAGCACCCGATCCACGCCCTCGAGCTCCTCGGCGCTCAGCGGATCCCCGACCCACCCCCACAGCACAGTGCGGAGCTTGTGGTCCCGGTGGAAGGTGAGGCCGTGGTCGACGCCGTGGCGGTGGCCGTCCGGCATCGCGAGCACGTGGTAGCCCTTGCGGTCGGCGTTGTTGACGATCACGTCGAAGACGGCCATGCGGCGGAGCGCGGGGGAGTCCTCGTGGATCAGGGTCACCGAGTTCCCCTCCTGGTCCTCGCCGCCGAGGACGGTGCGGTAGCCGGTCTCCGGCACCTCGTCCGTGGGGATCAGATCGACGGCGTCCTGGTCGGGGTCCTCGTCCTGCCAGAGCTGCACCATGCCCGCGCCGAGCGGGCCGTCGCGCAGCCAGGTGCGGGGCACGACGTTCCAGCCCAAGGCCTCCGAGACGAGGTAGGCGGCGACCTCGCGGTGCGCGAGCGTGCCGTCGGGGAAGTCCCACAGCGGGTTCTCGCCCTGGATGGGCTTGTAGACCACGGTGGTGTCGCCGATGGTGCCGAGGAAGGTCGCGTTGGACGCGGTGCGGATGCGGCCCGTGAGCGTCAGCTCGGCGGTGACCAGGTCCGTCGCCGGCATCAGTCCTCGCGGGCGATGCAGATGTGACCCTCGGGGTCCATCGGCTGGCCGCAGAACGGGCACGTCGGGCGGCCGGCGTCCACGATCTCGCGGGTGCGCAGGGCGAAGGCCCGGGCCGCGCCCACGGGGAGGCGCACGACCAGCATCTCGCCGTCGTCCGCGGACGGCATGCCGGGGAGGTCGTCGTCCTCGTCGCCGTCCGTGAGCGGGTACGCCTCGATGACGACCTGCGCCGTCGTCGGATCCCAGCCGAGGCTCATCGCGCCGGCGCGGAAGCGCTCCTCGACGGGCTCGAGCGCGTCCTCGTCGACGAGCTCGCGCGGCGTGTTCGTCGGGACGCTGAAGGGGTTCCCCTCGACGGCCACGAGCTGGTCGAGGATCTCGTCGATCTTCTCCGCGAGGAGCGCGGACTGCTGCTTCTCGAGGGCGATGCTCACCAGCTGCTGGCTCGCACGCACCTGCAGGTAGAACGTGCGGGCACCCGGGAGGCCGATGGTGCCGACCACGAGCCGGTCGGGCCAGTCGAACTCCAAGGCGCGTGTGGGCATGTCACCACTCTAGGCGCGTGCGGATCACGGTGCGCTGTGCCCGGCGCCGCCGCCGACCGGCGCATCGCCGGAGCCCGTGGGGCCTGCGAGCCAGGAGAGGTCGCCCGCGTCGCTGTTGGTCGCGTGGACGATCGGCCGGCTCGCGCCGTACCGCACGATCGAGACGGACGCGGGGCCCACGTCGATGCGCTGGAACAGGTCGAGGTGCGTGCCGAGGGCGTCGGCGAGGATCGACTTGATGACGTCGCCGTGGCTGACCGCGACCCACACGGCACCCGGCCCGTGCTCGGCCTCGATGGTGGCGTCGTGGCGGCGGATCGCCGCGACCGCGCGCGCCTGCATCCCGGCCATGGACTCGCCGCCGGGGAAGACGACCGACGAGGGGTGCGACTGCACGCGAGACCAGAGGTCCTCCTTGGCGAGGTCGCCGAGCGCGCGGCCCTGCCAGTCGCCGTAGTCGCACTCGGTGATGTCGGGCTCGATCGGCTGGGCCGGCTTCCCCGTCTGGTGCTCGAGGATCCGCTGCGCCGTCTCCCAGCATCGCTGGAGCGGGCTGGACACGACGGCGGCGAGCGGCACGGCGGCGAGCCGTTCGGCGGTGCGGTCCGCCTGCTCGCGTCCTGTGTCGTCGAGGTCGACGCCGGGTGTGCGCCCCGCCAGAATCCCGGTCGCGTTCGCTGTGGTGCGTCCGTGCCGCACGAGGATCACTGTCGCCATGCGGCGAGCCTAACGAGGCGGGCTGGGGCGGGGTCGCGGGAGCGGGGTCGCCCCAGGGCGTCGGTCGTCCAGCAAGCCGGTCGCGGCCCAAGACACCAGGATTGTGGAGGACACCGACGATCGTGGTCAGGAGGGTTGTACGTTCCAGTCCTCGGACCGTCTGACCGGGATGGAGGCTGCAGATGAGCATGCTGGTCACGCTCGGCGCCGTCGTGCTCGTCGGCGGGAGCATCGGGTACCTCGGTTCCATCGACGACCCCACCGGAGTGAGCAGGGCGTCGATGGTGCCATCTGCGGTCCTCCTGGCGGCGAGCGCGTACGTCCTCTTCGCGTTCGTCCCCTCCTCGGGATACGGGCCGCCGGTGCTCGCGATCAGCATGGTCGCCGGGTCGGCGCTCGCCGCGGGGATCGCGCTGCGGAGGCATCCGCTTGCGAAGGGCATGGGGTACTTGCAGCGCGTGGGCCTCGGATTCCGGCACACCCGCCTGCTGCGCGAGTACGCCGCGCAGCAGCGGCACAGGGACGCCGACGCCGACCGTCAGTCGCGGACGGTCTGACGGAGCGCGCCGCGAGGGGGCGCGCGACTGGTCGCGCGACGGTGCCTGCGCCACGATGGCGGGAGGGACGACGAAGAGGGGGACGCCATGGCGACCGATGCGCAGGCCGGTTGGTACGACGACGGATCCGCGACCATGCGCTGGTGGGACGGGGCGCGGTGGACCGAGCACGTGATGCCGCCGACGCCGCCCGTCCCGCCGGCCTCCCCGGTGGTGGCCCCGACCGCGGCCGTCCCGGCTGCGTCTATCAAGCCGCCTGCGGACGTCGCAGGCCACGCGGTGGCCACCGCGACGTCGATCACGCGTCCTGTCACCGGCCAGGGCGGTGCGACGACGCCGACCAGGACGGACTCCGCCGTCCCCTCGGGTCAGGCCTACGTCGTGCTCCAGATCATCCTCAAGGAGAAGCTGTGGGGGACGGGCAGCGGCAACCTCACCGAGCTCGAGCACGCGATCAACGAGCAGGCGGCGAAGGGGTACCGCTTGCACACGATCTCGACGGCATCCTCCGGCAGCAAGGGGCTCGCCGGCGGCGATCGGATCCAGGCGACCTTGGTGTTCGAGCGGCTCGGGTGACGGCAGCGACTCCACTCCCGTCCCGTGCTGAGCGCGTGAACCGTCGACCCGCGTCCCTCGCCGCCGCCGCACTCGTGCTGGCGGCGGCCCTCAGCGGGTGCACGGCATCTGACGACCTCGCGCAGCAGTTCCGCTCCGGTGACGGCAAGGGGCACATCTCCGGAGACGGGCGGGTGACGGAGTTCAGCGTCGAGGATCGAGGCACGCCCGTGACGTTCGTCTCAGACGACACAGCGGGCACGGCCGTGACCGCTGAGCAGTTCCGCGGCAAGGTCCTCGTGGTCGACTTCTGGTACGCCGAGTGCGGTCCCTGCCGGCTCGAGGCGAAGGACCTCAACGAGGTCAGCGCGGCGACGACGGACACGGCGATGTTCCTGGGCGTGAACACCCGGGATTCGGCAGCCAACGCCGACGCATTCGTCCGTGCCTTCGATGTCCCCTACGACACCGTGCTCGACGCGCAGGACAGCAGCGTCCAATTGGCATTCGCCGAAAGGACAGCACCCAACGCCACGCCGTCGACGATCGTGCTCGACCCGGAGGGCCGCGTGAGCGCCCGGATCCTCGGGCTGGTCGACCCCAGCACGCTCACGACGTTGATCGCGACGGCCGCGGCGACGCCGCCCGCCTAGACCGGACGCGCTACGCCTGGCCCCGCACCGTCGGCCGGCAGATCAGCACCGGGCACGGCGCCGAGTGCTGGACGCGGCTGGCGGTGCTGCCCAGCAGGATGGTCGCGGTGAGGCCGCGGCTGCCCGCGGCCATCGAGATGAGGCCGGCGGAGAGCTCCTCGGCGGCGCGGATGATCTCGGTCGCGGGGGAGCCGCTGCGCACGTCGCGGTGGATGGTGGGGCCCCAGCCCTCGAACACGTGAGCGACCACCTCGACGGCGGACTCGGCGTCGCGGCGGTAGCTCAGCTCCGTCTGGCCGTGCGCATGGCGCGGGCCGAGCTCGTTCGCGAACGGGGCCGCCGCGTAGGGGCTCACGACCGCGAGCACGGTGACCTCGGTGATCTCGCGGGAGTCCGCGATCACCTGGAACTGGCGGGCCGCCTCCAGGGAGGCGCGGGATCCGTCGGTGGCGACGATGACGTGCATGCTCAGACCTCCCGGTCCGTCGGGGAGGATGCGGCGACGCCCGCCGCGGCCTCGAGGTCCGGCTTCTTCCCGCCGAGCGTCCGCTGGGCGAGGTACAGCACGAGGCCCAGTGCGAGGAGCCCGCCCACCCACCAGAGTGCGTCGGGGTCGTCGACGAGCGTGTAGATCAGCACGGCGACGTTGCCGAGGATGCCCACGACGAGCAGCGGCGTGTTAGCCCGGTAGGTGTCCGGCGTCTCGTCCTTCCCGCGGAGCTTCAGGCACGCGACGATCACGAGCGCGTAGATGAAGAGGAGGAACACGACCGTGATGGTGGCGAGCCGGTCGACGATGTCGAGCCGCTCGTCCTCCGGGAGGCCGGCCTGGCTGGAGCGGATCGCCGCGCCGATGATCAGCAGCGACGCCACGACCGCGCCGCCGAACAGCAGCGCGACGTACGGGCTCCGGCGGGCCGGGTGCACCTTGGCGAAGACCGCCGGCACCACGTTCTCGCGGGCCATGCCGAACAGGATCCGCGACTGCGCCACCACCGTGACGAGCGCCGTGTTGCTGATGGCGACCATCGCGATGAGGCCGAAGACCACGAGCATGATCGCCGCCGGGATGAAGAACAGGTCGGCGCGCACCACCTCGAGGAGGGTGTTGCCGGCGAGGGCGTCGATCGGCACGGCGAGGGCCGCGGCCATCGAGACGAGCACGTAGACGACGCCGGCGGTCATCATGCCGCCGATGAGCGCGCGGGGGAACGCGCGGGACGGGTCGATGGTCTCCTCGGCGACGTTGGCCGCGTTCTCGAAGCCCGTCATGGCGAAGAAGGCGAGCGAGACGCCCGCGAGCACGGCGAGCACCGCGGATCCGGCGCCGCCCTCGACCTGGAACTGGAGGAGCACGGCCGGGTCGCCGACGCCCTCGACCAGCGCGATCACGCCGATGGCGACGACCACGACGAGGCCGCTGATCTCGATGAACGTCATGACGACGTTCGCGATGACCGACTCGCTGATGCCGATGAGGTTGATGACCGTGATGAGCGCCACGAACGCGACGGCGATGCCGGTGGACGCCCAGATGGCGGACTCGGGCAGGCCGATCAGGTCGCTGAGGTACCGCACGAATCCCGCGGCGAGCGACCCGACCGCGGCCATGTTGGCGCTCAGCATGCAGATGGTGATGAAGAACGTGAGCACGGGGCTGCGGAACGCCTTGTTGATGTACAGCGAGGCGCCGGCGGCCTGCGGGTACTTCGTGACGAGCTCCGCGTAGGCGAGGCCGGTGATGGTCGCGATGGAGACGCCCACGAGGAACGCCATCCAGAACGCGCCGCCCACGGCGGCGGCGACGAGGCCGACGAGCACGTAGATGCCGGAACCCAGCACGTCCCCGACCACGTAGAAGTACAGCTGCTTGGCCGTGATGGAGCGCTTCAGCTCGGATCGCGGGGGTGCGGGTGCCTCGATGGGGTTCGCCATCACCCAACCCTAGGGGCGGGGTGCCCTGCGGTGAAGGGCCGGTTGCGGCCCCCGATGCTGCGGCATGCGTCGCCGACGGGGTCGCGCGCCACGGATCCGGTCGTGGATGCCGATCGGCGGGGCGCCCGTCAGCTCGCGTCCGGACCCGACTCGCCCTGCGTCGTGGTCGCCGCGAGCTGCTCCATGAGCTCGGCCGTGCGTCGCAGCTCCTCCTCGTCGGCGACGGGCCCGACGGCCGAGGCGGCCTCGCGCAACCAGCCCGCGCGTGCCACGAGCACCGCGGCGAGGAGCTGACGCCCGGCGGGGGCGACGACGAGGCGGGGCCCGATCCCGTCCGTCTCCTCGGCGAGGACGCCGCGGTGGAGGAGCGCGGCGAGGCTCGGGACGAGTGCGGCGCGCGACGTCCGGGTCCAGACCGCCAGGGACCCGCGGTCCACCCGCATGTCGGTGGCGACCACGCGGAGGAGCTGGATCTGCAGTCCCGTCAGCCCGTCCCAGGCATCGATCGTGGCGGCGTCCATGACGTCGAAGACGTCGCTCATGCCGACGATGAGCCGTCCGAGCACGTGCGGATCCGTCATGGCGCGCCTCCTCGGGAGCCGGTGGCGACGACCCCGCGGGCCGTCTGCTCTGGAGGGACCGTATCGCCCGACGGCGCCGGAGGCCATGGGCGACGGCGAACCGTCACGACATCCGTCCGTCTGCGATGCTGGCACCGGATGCGCGCCGTGGGAGCGCGACCGTGACGAGGAGGTCGCATGAGCGCCGCAGCAGTCGCTGGATCCGCGGGGGCGCGCCCGTGACGCCCCGGATCCGCGCCCTCCTCCTCACGGGCATCATCACCGGGCTCACCATGGCCGTCGTCGCGGCCGCCCGGCCCTGGACCCGCCCGGACGCGCCCGACGACTGGGTCGTGCTGCGCTTCGCCGCGGGCGACGCCGGATCCGCCTACGAGGCCTTCGAGTCCCTCGCGGCGACCGAGGCGGCGGGGGACGACGCGCTGCAGCTGCTGGAGGCCGGACGCATCGACGGCAACGAGTTCGGCGCGGACTCCTACGACGTCTACTTCGTGGGACCCGACCGCCGGATCATGTGGGAGGTCCTCGCGCCGATCTTCGCCGGGGCGCCCGTGCCGTGGACGTCGGTGGAGCTCCGTCGCGGCCTCGCGGACGCCGCGCCCGTGGTGGTGCGGGCCGGGCGCTGACCGCGGGATCCGCCGCGCGCCCTGCCGGTCCGCGCCGCGCCACGCTGCGCCGTGCCGACTCGCGTCGCAGCCCGCCGGGCCGCGGTGTCGGCGCCCGCGTCTAGCGTCGGGGCATGACGTCGAGCGGATCCCCCAGGTGCCGGGCCGAGGCGTGCGTCGCGCTCGTCGAGCCCGGGGCGCCCGTGCCGCTGTGCGCCGCGCACCTCGTGGCCGCGGCGGCCTGGGTGGAGCGGGGGCACGGCGTCGAGGACGTGCTGCCGTCCCCGTGCCCGGCCTGCGGCTCCCGCTTGGGCGTCCGCTACCCGTCGGGCTGGCTGTGCGCGGTGTGCGAGTGGCGGCACGGCGACCACCCGGACGGGGAGCTCGCGCCGCCGCGGGTGGATGTCGTCTACTACATCCGCTTCGGCGAACGGCTGAAGATCGGCACGAGCGCCAATCCCCGGCAGCGGCTCGGCACGCTCCGGCACGACGAGCTGCTCGCGTTCGAGCGCGGCGGGCGCGCGGTGGAGCGGGCGCGGCACACGCGGTTCGCGCGGCAGCGGTTCGACCGCACGGAGTGGTTCGCGCTGGACGACGAGCTGCGGGAGCACGTGCGGGCGCTCGCCGCGGGGCAGCCGGATCCGTGGGAGCTGCTCGCCCGGTGGCGGAGCGAGGCGCAGGCGCTGCGGGTGAGCTGACGCCTGCCTGCCCTGCCCGCCCCGACAGCCCCGCCCACCCGCTGACAGCGCCCGCGGCTCGCGGGGGTCAGCCGGCGGACGCGGCGGCGGTCGGCGGCTCGCGCAGGTAGGCGTCGACCAGGAACGGGCCGCGGATCTCACGCAGCCGGTCGAGCAGCAGGTCCACCGTGCCGCGCGTGAGCCCGGAGACGCAGAGGTCGTAGGGCCCGAGCGGGGGCAGCTTGCCGGTGCGGATCCGGACGACCTCCCAGCCGGCGGACCGCAGCGCCCGGTCCTTCCGGCGATCCGCCTCCTCGCGGCGGCCGACGTGCTCCAGCCCGTGGCGTCCCGTGGAGTCGTACTCGACGGCGACGCGCAGCTCCGGCAGCAGGATGTCGGGCCACGCCTCGAGGTGCTCGAAGAACGGGCGGGCGAGGCGCACGGCGTTGAGCCCCGGGGTGTGCTCCAGGCGCGCGACCAGCTCCTGCCGCAGGCGCTCCTCGACGGCGGACGCGGGCGGCGGGGCGCACGCGCTCGCGAATGGCTCGCCCACGGGGAGGTCGGGGGTGGCGCTGCAGACGCCGGGTGAGCGGCGGGCGCGGGCGACGGGCGGATCCGCGACCGGAGCCGGGCCGCGCACCGCCCGCGGGGCCGGGCTCGGCGTGCCGTCCTTCGCGCGCCGGTCGCGCCCGGTGCCGCGGGACGCGGGCATGCCGTCGCGCGCTCCCCGCCGCGCGCGCGGCGAGCCGGAGGGCGACGACGGGGATTCGGGCGCCAGCCCGGGCGCTGCCGCGGTCGGGGCACCCGCCACCGCACCTGCCACCGGACCCGCCACCAGCGGGGACGCGCCCGGCCAGCGCACCTGGTCCGCCATCGGCAGCACGGGCGTGCGCGGAGCCGCCGCCTCGGCGCACTCCGGGCACCACGACGACCGGCGGCGCTCCCGGCCCGGGCGCATGCGCTGCTCCTCGGGCGTCGCGACGAAGACGTGACCCGTGTCGCACTGCCAGGTGAGGAAGACGTCGGCGGCGGGCGGCACCTGGGTGAGCGTGATGCCGCGGTTGAACTCCGGGTGGTACTGCCTGATGAGCACCGGGAACGACGCCCACGCCTCCCGGTAGGCGCCCACGGGGTAGGGCACGTCGAGGCCGCGCGACCAGCGGCGTCGCGCCCACCACGCATCCACCGGCTCGGGCATGCGGTCACGCTACGAGGAGCCACCGACCTCGGCCTAGCCTGGGGCCGTGCCCGACCTCGCGACCGACCGCCTGCTGCTCCGGCGCTACGCCGCCGCCGACGCGCCCTTCCTCCTCGACCTGCATTCCCGGGCCGAGGTGCAGCGGTGGATCGGCTCGGGCCGCGTCGAGGCGGATCCGGCCCAGGCGGCCGCGCGCGCGGACCGCTACGCCGCGTTCGACCACCCCGTGCGCGGGATCTGGGCGATCGCCGGCCGCGCGGACGGCGCCCTCCTCGGGTCGCTGCTGCTGAAGGGGCTCCCCGCGTCGGCGGATCCCGTGACGGCGGACGATCCCGCCCCGCGCGACGCGCCCGCGGAGGGCGAGACGGAGATCGGCTGGCACCTGCACCCGGACGCCTGGGGTCGTGGCGTCGCGACGGAGGCGGCGCGCCGCGTCCTGGCGCACGCGGCCGCCGGCGGCCTGACGCGCGTCCTGGCCGTGACGAACCCGGCGAACGCGCCGTCGCAGGCCGTGTGCCGGCGCATCGGGATGCGGGCCCTCGGCCACACCCGCGGCTACTACGACGCCGAGTGCGAGCTGTTCCGCGTCGACCTCGGCTGAGCGGGATCGGCATTCGCCCCGCGTCCCTTTTCCGGCATCTGAGGAATCCGCGACTAGCGTGGGACGCGATGCGAGGGGGCTCCGCGACGATGCGGCGCGTCCCGATCCGCAACGCGCACCAGGAGGACGATCGACGATGATCACGCAACCATCCGCACCAGGACGCGGGACGCCCGCGGACGGTGCACCCGAGCGACGCCCGAGGCGGAGGGGGATGCGCGCGGTCGCCGTGACCGCCGGCATCGCCACCGCCCTGTCCCTCGCGGGCCTGCCCGCGCACGCCGCGACGCCGTCCGGAGCGCACGCGCCGGCCGCCGCCGCGCCCGCGGCCATCGCCCCGTCGGCTCCCGCCGCCGTCGAGGACGCGACCTTCACCCCGGGCGAGGCCCGCCTCGACACCGCGGGGAACGTGATCCAGGCGCACGGCGGCCAGATCGTCCCCTCGGTCGACGAGACCGGCGCCACCATCTACTACTGGTACGGCGAGGACCGCTCCAACGGCTACGCGTCGAGCCCCGGCGTGCACGTGTACTCATCCCGCGACCTGGAGGCGTGGACCGACGAGGGCCTCGCGCTCCGGGCCATGTCGTCGCCCGACCAGTTCGACGCCGACCCCTTCTTCGCCGGCCTCTACGGCGACCTCGACGCCGACGCGCGCGCCGCCGTCTACGAGGACCTCGGCACCACGCCCGCGGCCGGGTCCTCGCGCCCCGCCGCGATCCTGGAGCGCCCGAAGGTCATCCACAACGAGGCGACCGGCCAGTGGGTCATGTGGATCCACACCGACGGTCCCACCGCCACGAGCGACGCGCAGTACGCGAAGGCCACCGCGGGCGTCGCGGTGTCCGACTCGCCGACCGGCCCGTTCCGCTACCTGCAGGACCACCGGCTCCACGAGGCGCCTCCGGGCGAGCCCGACTACCAGCCGAGCAGCAAGGGCATGGCCCGGGACATGAACCTGTTCGTCGACGACGACGGGACGGCCTACATCATCTACTCGAGCGAGGAGAACTACTCGCTCTACATCTCGAAGCTCGACAGCGACTACACGGCGCTGGCGACCGGGCCCGCCGACGCGGTCAAGGGCGTCGACTTCACGCGCCCCTACATCGGCGCGCACCGCGAGGCGCCCGTGCTCTTCAAGTCGCACGGCACCTACTACCTCATCACCTCGGGCGCGACCGGCTGGAACCCCAACCCGGCCTCGTACGCGACGGCGACCGACATCCTCGGCACCTGGACGGACCGCGGCAACCCCGCGCAGGGTGACGGCGCCGCCACGACCTTCGGGTCGCAGAGCACCTCGGTGATCCCGATCGACCCGGAGGACGGCCGCTTCGTCTACATGGGCGACCGGTGGACGCCGGACGACCTGGCGAACGCGCCGTACATCTGGCTGCCCCTCTCCTTCGGCGAGGGCGGATCCATGACGCTCACCGACCCGGGCACGTGGAGCGTCCGCGACATCCCGGCCTACGCGCCGTGGGAGGTCACGACGGAGATCCCCGCCACCGTGCGCACCGACGACGCCTCGTCGCTGCCCGACGAGGTCGAGGTGCGGAGCGACGGCGCGACCACGACCACGGGCATCGCCTGGGACGCCCGGGCGCTCGCCGGGGCCGGTCCCGTGCAGCTGCGCGGCACGCTCGACGACGGGCGCACGCTCGTCCGCCGCGTGGTCGTCGTCCCGCAGGACCTCGAGTACGCGGTCGACGCGGGCGGCTGGGCGACGGCCGACTGGAAGGCCGTCGTGCAGGCGGCCGCGGGCGACGCGCCGCTCCTCGGATCGGTGCCCGAGCAGCCGCTCGGCACGGATCCCGCCACCGGCACCACCTGGGGCTGGACCGGATCGAGCGACGTGAAGGGCGACGCCGGCGGCGACCTGTACTCGACGCTCCGCTGGGCGAAGTCGGGCGCGACGCTCACGTACTCCTTCGGCGGGCTGACGCCCGGCGAGCACCGCGTCGACCTCGGGTTCTCGGACCCGTGGACCACCGCGAGCCGCACCGCGCGCATCACGCTGAACGGGCAGGTCGTCGAGCGGGCGCGGCCCTTCGGCGCCGACTCCTCGAGCGCGTACACCGCGGTCGTCGGGGCGGACGGCGTGCTGGAGGTGGAGATCGCGAAGGCGGCGGGACCGGACGTCCAGGTCAGCTTCCTCCTGGTCTCCGGCGGCCCCTCGGCTCTCGCCGAGCAGAGCATCGCGTTCACCGCGCCCACCCGCGCGACCGCAGGCGGCGACCCCATCGCGCTGACGGCCACCGCGACCTCGGGCCTGCCCGTGTCGTTCGCGGCCTCCGGGGCGTGCGAGGTCGACGGCGCGCAGCTCACGCCCACGTCCGCGGGCGTCTGCACCATCACCGCGACGCAGGCGGGGGATGACGCGTTCGCGCCCGCCGAGGCCGTCACGCGCACCTTCCGGGTGCAGGCGGCGGTCCTCGACGACTTCGCCCGCCGCGGCTCCGCGGTCGGCGGATCGTGGACCGGGTCCACCGCCGCGACCGCCTACCGCCTCGCGGCCGGCACGCTCCGCCCGTACCAGGGCGGCGCGCTCCTCCACGGCGAGGCGCTCGGCGCCACGCAGGAGGCGGCGGTGCGGCTCACGAAGGTGTCCCGCACCGCGCAGTCGGTCGGCCTCGTCCTCAAGTCGCAGTCGGCCCGCACGGTCGACCGCGGCGCGGTCACGGTCGCGTACGACGCGCGCACGAAGGCGATCACCACCACGGCGATCGCGACCGACGGCACCCGCACGGCCTACCCGGCGATCCCGGTGCAGCTGCTCGCGGGCGACGTCCTCACGGCGCGCTACACGGCCGACGACACGGTGGAGGTCCTCCTCGACGACGACCTCGTCGCCACGACGGAGCTCTCCGACGCGGACGCCGAGCGCTTCCACGACGCGACCGGCCGCGTCGGCCTCTGGACGCAGGGCGCCCTGCTGACGGTGCTCGACGACATCCGCGGCGGCACGACGGTCGGCTGACCACCGGCCGGGAGCGGGGACGCGTCACGGCGCGTCCCCGCTCCCGGCGTCAGTCGCCGCTCTCGCGGGCCCTCCGGGTCTCCCGGTCGTTCGCCTTCCGGATCCCGTCCACCAGCTCGTCCTTCGTCATGCGGCTGCGGCCGCTCACGTCGAGGCGGCGCGCCACGTCCATCAGGTGCGCCTTCGACGCGTTCGCGTCCACCCCGCCCTGCGTCCCCGCGCCGCGGCGCTCGGCCCCGTCGTCGGAGGGGCCCTTCTCGTCCTTCGGCTCCCAGTGGTCGCCGACCTTCTCGAAGCCGTGCTTCAGCGCGGCGTAGGCGGTGCGCTCCGCGCGCTCCCCGGATCCGTACTGCTCCTCCGCGGAGGCGTGCGCGGCCGACCAGGTCGCCTGGGCGCGCTCGGGGGAGCGCCGGATGGTGCTCGGCATGTCGTCGTCGTCGGGGGCCACGGGTCCTCCTCGTGCTCGGGTGCGGGCGCCGTGCGCGCCGCCGTCCCTCCACCCTGCCCCTCCGCACCGGTCGAGGTCGAGGGCTGGGGGAGGCCGTGACCGCCAGGGGACGCGCCTCCGGCCTCCGGCGCCGGTGAGCCCGCCGGGGGATGATGGACCCATGGCGTCTCCGCTCCACCCCCGCACCCCGTCCCCCCTCCGACGCGCCGCGCTCGCCGCGGCCGCCGCCGCGCTCGTGCTGGGCGGTGCGCTGATCCCCGCGGGTCCCGCCTCCGCGCACGACCGCCTCGTGGGATCCACTCCCGCGGCGGACGCCACCGTCACCGCCGAGCCCGGCACCATCGCCCTCGACTTCAGCGAGGACCTCCTCTCGCTCGACGCGCAGAACTCGGGCTTCGCCATCCAGGTCGTGAACGCCTCGGGCGGCACCTTCCACGAGGACGGCTGCGTCACGGTCGACGGCACCACGGCCACGAGCCGCATCGCGCTCGGCACGGCGGGCACGTACCAGGTCACGTGGCGCGCGGTCTCGAGCGACAGCCACCCCATCGACGGCACCTACTCCTTCACCTACGCACCCGAGGGCGACACCACGGGCACGCCCGCGGTCCTCGCCGCCCCGGCATGCGGCGACGCGTGGGCGGGCAGCGCGGCTACCGCGACGCCGGAGCCCGAGGGCACCATGACGACGCAGGGCACGCAGGGATCCGCTCCCGCGCCCACCACGGACGCGGAGTCCGGCGAGTCCGTGCCGCTCGCCGACGCCGCGGAGACCACGCCCGTGTGGGTGTTCGTCCTCATCGGCCTGGTGATCCTCGCGGCCGCCGTGCTCGTCGTGCTCGGGGTGGTGCGGCGCTCGTCGCGCCGGTTCCCGGGCGAGGACGGGCGGAGCGTCGGCGGTCCGACCGACGGCGCCGACGACCGGCGCTAGGCCCGGTCGTCCCCGCCGAGGGCGCGGCGCAGGGCCTGGAGGTCGTCGCCGTCGAGCGTCCCCGCGAAGCGGAGCAGCGCGGCCTCGCGGTCCTTCGTGGCCGCGAGCGCGCCCGACATGAGCGACGCGGCGTGGTCCGTGCGCGATCGCGCGGGCGCGAACGTGAGGGCACGGGCCTCGTCCGAGCGGGTGACGAGGCCCTTCTGGCCGAGCCGGTCGAGGACCGTGAGCACGGTCGTGAGCGCGGGCCGCGGATCCGGGATGCGCGCGACGACGTCCTTGCCGGTGAGCGGCTCGTCCGCGTCCCACAGGGCGTCCATGATGGCGGCCTCGAGCTCCCCGCGGGGGCGCTGGCGTCCGATCGGCACGGTCGGCTCCCCTCGGGTCGGGTGGCGGATGGAGGTCACGATCCTACGCCGACCCGCGGGGCCCGCTCCGCGCCCCGCGCCCTCGCGGTCAGCCGGCACCCCGGCGGATCGGGCACGATGGAGGCATGACCGATTCACAGGACCGAGAGCCCACCCCCCTCGAGCAGGCCATCGCGCGCGGCCAGGCCGGCGAGTCCGACATGACCGCCGTCCTCACGGAGTTCATCAACACGACCGTGGTGGTGCCCACCGCGACGCCCCTGACCCCGGAGACCGACCAGCTCCAGCCGGTCCTCTTCGACCGCGACGGCGTGCCCATGCTCGCCGCGTTCACGCACGAGGACCGCATCGACGAGAAGGTCACGAGCGTCGCCGACCACGTCGCCACCATCCCCGCCGCCGAGCTCGTCCAGGCGATCCCGGAGGGCACTGGCCTCGTCATCAACGTCGGCACCACCGACGGCTTCGAGATGATGCCCGAGGGCGTCGCGCAGCTCGCCGACGACGTGCGCCGCGTCATCGACCAGGACGAGGACGGCACGCAGCCGGGAGCTCCCACCCCGTCCGCGCCGTCGCCCGACGCCGTCTGACCCCGGCCCCGCCGACCACCCGGCGCCGTCGCACCCGAGGAGGGGGCGGCGGCGTCGTCGCGTCGGGGGCGTCTGGGGCGTCTGGGGCGTCCGGGGCGTCCGGGGCGTCCGCGACGTCCGGCGGACGCGACCCGGATCGTCACACGACGGAAACGTCCCGCTCGATATGCTGATCCCGTAGCACGGCCGCGCACGCATCGCGGGAGAGCTCCTCCGGGAGCACCGAAGGAGCAAGCCTCCCCGCCAATCTCTCAGGTCCCTGTACCGCGATGCACTGGCCACTCTGAAAAGAAGTCGTCCCGTACGGCTCGCCCACGGTGAAAGCACCGTCCTCGGACGGCGCGAAGCTCTCAGGCACATGACAGAGGGGGAGTCCCGCACCCGGCGCGCCCGCGCCGGAGGAACCCGGAGGACTCCATGCCCGACGCACCCGCCGACGCCCCGGCCGAGGCGCAGCCCCGCCGCTCCCCGCTGCACGCCGTGCACGAGGCGGCCGGCGCCTCCTTCACCGACTTCGCGGGCTGGCTCATGCCGGTCCGCTACACGAGCGACCTCGCCGAGCACCGCGCCGTGCGCGAGGCCGCCGGCATCTTCGACATCTCGCACATGGCCGAGATCTCCGTCGAGGGGGAGGGCGCCGCGGCGTTCCTCGACTCCGTCCTCGCCGGCCGGCTGTCCGCCATCGCCGAGTGGCAGGCGAAGTACACGCTGCTGCTGGACCCCTCGGGCGGCATCGTCGACGACCTCATCGTCTACCGCACCGGCGAGGAGTCCTTCCTCGTGGTCGCCAACGCCGGCAACCACGATCCCGTGCTCGCCGTCCTCGCCGAGGCCGCCGCGGACCGCGACGACGTCGAGGTCGACGACGCGAGCGACGACGTCGCGCTGATCGCCGTCCAGGGCCCGGTGTCCCGCGCGATCCTCGAGGCCACCGAGGGCCTCGACACCGAGGCGCCGCTCGAGGCGCTCCGCTACTACCGCGCGACCCCGGCGCGCTTCGCCGGGCAGGACGTGCTCGTCGCGCGCACCGGCTACACGGGCGAGGACGGCTACGAGCTGTACGTCGCCACGGAGGACGCCGTCGCGCTGTGGGAGGCGCTCGTCGCCGCCGGCACCCCGCTCGGGCTCCTGTCCACGGGCCTCGCCTGCCGCGACACCCTGCGCCTCGAGGCGGGCATGCCCCTCTACGGCCACGAGCTCGGCCTCCACACGCTGCCCGTGCAGGCGGGCCTCGGCAAGGTGGTCGCGCTCGGCAAGGAGGGCGGCTTCCGCGGGCGCGCCGCCGTGGAGCGGGGCCCGGACCCCGTCGCGCGCGTGCTCGTCGGCCTCGTCACCGAGGGTCGCCGTGCACCGCGCGCCGACTACCCCGTCTACGCCGAGGAGGCCGTGGGCGACTCCGCCGCCGCCCTCGAGGCCGTGATGGACGCGACCGAGGGCGCCGTGCCGCCCGTCGGCATCGTCACCAGCGGCGCCCTGTCGCCCACGCTCGGCCACCCCGTGGCCATGGCGTACGTGGATCCCGCGCTCGCCGCCCCCGGCACGCGCCTCACCGTCGACGTCCGCGGCACGCGCGTGCCCGCCACCGTCGTGACCCTCCCGTTCTACTCGCGAAAGGCCCGCGCATGACCGACCAGACCACCCTCCAGTACACCGCCGAGCACGAGTGGGTGCAGGTCGACGGCGACGTCGCGACCGTCGGCATCACCGCGTACGCCGCCGACAAGCTCGGCGACGTCGTCTTCGTCGAGCTGCCCGCCGTGGGCGACGAGCTCTCGGGCGGCGAGGTCGTCGGCGAGATCGAGTCGACCAAGTCGGTCGGCGAGCTCTTCGCGCCCATCGACGGCACGGTCACCGAGGTCAACGACGACGTCGTCGCCTCGCCCGACCTCGTGAACAGCGACCCGTTCGGGGCCGGCTGGCTGGTGAAGGTGCGCTTCGAGGCGCTCCCCGCGCTCCTCAGCCACGACGAGTACCGCGCGCTGGTGGGCGAGTGACCGCCGTCGACGCCGGCACGCGCCCGGCCGCGACCCCCGTCCCCTCCACCGTGCCGGATGCGGCGGAGGAGTCCTCCGCGTTCGCGCCCGGCGCGTTCGGCGCACGGCACATCGGCATCGACTCCGAGGCGCGCGCCACCATGCTGGGCGTCCTCGGCCACGACTCGATCGCCTCGCTCCTCGCGAAGGCGGTTCCGGAGACCATCCAGGTCGGCCGGTTCCGCACCGAGGGCGACTCCGTGCTCCCCGAGGCCGCCACCGAGCGCGACGCGCTCGCGGAGCTCCGCCGCATCGCCGGCCGCAACCGCGTGCGCACCTCGATGATCGGCCTCGGGTACCACGACACGATCACGCCCGCCGTCATCACCCGGAACGTGCTCGAGAACCCGAGCTGGTACACGGCCTACACGCCGTACCAGCCGGAGATCTCCCAGGGACGCCTCGAGGCGCTCATCAACTTCCAGACGATGGTGGCCGAGCTGTCCGGGCTCGCGACCGCGAACGCGTCCATGCTCGACGAGTCGACCGCCGTCGTCGAGGGCATGCTCCTCGCGCGCCGGGCCTCGAAGGCGAAGACCCCCGTCTTCCTCATCGACGCCGACGCGCTGCCGCAGACGCGCGCGCTCCTCGACAGCCGCGCCGCGGCCCTCGGCATCGAGCTGGTCGCGCACGACCTCGCCACAGTGGATCCCGCGGAGCTGCCGGACGCGTTCGGCGCGTTCATCCAGTACCCCGGCGCCTGCGGCCGCATCTGGGACCCGAGCGCCGTCATCGCCCGCGTGCACGCGGCGGGCGGCCTCGCGGTCGTCGCGGCCGACCTGCTCGCCCTCACGGTCATCACGTCGCCCGGAGAGCTCGGCGCGGACATCGCGGTCGGCACCTCGCAGCGCTTCGGCGTGCCCATGGGCTTCGGCGGTCCGCACGCGGGGTACCTCGCCGTGCGCGCCGGCCTCGAGCGGCAGATGCCCGGACGCCTCGTCGGCGTCAGCCAGGACGCGGCCGGGCACCCCGCCTACCGGCTCTCGCTGCAGACGCGCGAGCAGCACATCCGCCGCGAGAAAGCCACGAGCAACATCTGCACGGCGCAGGTGCTCCTCGCGGTCATGGCGTCGATGTACGCCGTCTACCACGGGCCGAAGGGCCTCCGGGTGATCGCGCGCCAGGCGAACCGGGGCGCCCGCCGCCTCGTCCGCTCGCTCGCCGCGGTGGGCGTCGAGCCGCTGCACGCCGCGTTCTTCGACACCGTGCGGGTCTCCGTGCCCGGCCGCGCCGACGAGATCCTCGCCGCCGCCGCCCGGGGCGGGGTCAACCTGCTCCGCGTGGACGCCGACACGCTGGGCTTCAGCGTCGACGAGGCCACGCGCACCGAGGACCTCCGGGTCGTCGCCCGCGCGTTCGGCGCGGAGCTCGCCGACGACGAGGGGGCGGCCGGCGACCTGTCGTCGATCCCCGAGGCGTCCGTGCGCACGAGCGAGTACCTGACGCACGCGGTCTTCTCGACGCACCGGTCCGAGACCGGCATGATGCGCTACCTCAAGCGCCTGTCCGACAAGGACTACGCGCTCGACCGCGGCATGATCCCGCTCGGCTCCTGCACGATGAAGCTCAACGCGGCCAGCGAGATGGAGGCGGTGACCTGGCCCGAGTTCCAGGCCATCCACCCCTTCGCGCCCGTCGACGACGTCGAGGGCTACCTGGAGCTCGTGCTGCAGCTCGAGACCTGGCTCGCCGACGTCACGGGCTACGACACCGTGAGCCTGCAGCCGAACGCGGGCAGCCAGGGCGAGCTCGCGGGCCTCCTCGCGATCCGCGGCTACCACCTCGCGAACGGCGACGCCGAGCGCACCGTGTGCCTCATCCCGCAGAGCGCCCACGGCACGAATGCCGCCAGCGCCGTGCTCGCAGGCATGCGCGTCGTGGTCGTCGCGTGCGACGAGCTCGGCAACGTCGACCTCGACGACCTCCGCGCGAAGATCGCCGAGAACCGCGACACGCTCGCGGGCCTCATGATCACCTACCCCTCCACCCACGGCGTCTACGAGCACGAGGTCGGCGCGATCTGCGACGCCGTTCACGAGGCCGGCGGCCAGGTGTACGTCGACGGCGCGAACCTCAACGCGCTCCTCGGCTTCGCCCGGTTCGGCGACTTCGGCGGCGACGTCTCGCACCTCAACCTGCACAAGACGTTCTGCATCCCGCACGGCGGCGGCGGGCCCGGCGTCGGCCCGGTGGCGGCGAAGGCGCACCTCGCGCCCTTCCTGCCCGGCCACCCGCAGGCGCAGCGCAACGTGCACGCGCTCGTGCAGGGCGGGCTCGTCTCGACCATCGAGCACGGCGGCGCCCCGGTGTCGGCGGCCCCCTACGGGTCCCCGAGCATCCTCCCCATCAGCTGGGCCTACGTCCGGATGATGGGCGCGGAGGGCCTCATGCAGGCGACCGGCGCCGCGGTGCTCTCGGCGAACTACATCGCCGCGCGCCTGCGCGACCACTACCCGGTCCTCTACGCCGGCGAGGACGGCCTCGTCGCGCACGAGTGCATCCTCGACCTCCGCCCGCTCACCGCCGCCACCGGCGTGACCGTGGACGACGTGGCCAAGCGCCTCGTCGACTACGGATTCCACGCGCCCACGATGAGCTTCCCGGTGCCGGGGACGCTCATGGTCGAGCCGACCGAGAGCGAGGACCTCGCCGAGGTCGAGCGCTTCGTCGCCGCCATGATCGGCATCAAGCAGGAGGCCGACTCGGTCGCCGCGGGCGAGTGGCCGGCCGACGACAACCCGCTCCGGAACGCGCCGCATACCGCCGAGTCCGTCATCGCGGGGGAGTGGACGCACGCGTACACGCGCGAGCGCGCCGTCTACCCCGTGTCGACCCTGGTGCGCGACAAGTACTGGCCGCCCGTGCGCCGCATCGACCAGGCGTACGGCGACCGCAACCTGTTCTGCGCGTGCCCGCCGCCGGAGGCGTTCGCCTGATCCGGGGCTGACGCACGACGGACGACGCACGACGCGCGCACGACGAGGGCGGCGGGACCATCCGGTCCCGCCGCCCTCGTCGCACGTCCGGCCGCCGTCGGCCTAGTGCTCCGTCGCCTTCTCGGCGCCGTGCCCGGTGAGCGACCGCACGTCCATCTCGGCCGCGACGAGCGCGTCCTCCTTGCGCGTCGACGTGACCGTCCCGATCCAGCCGAGCAGGAACCCGACGGGGATCGACACGATGCCGGGGTTGCTCAGCGGGAACCACGAGAAGTCGGCTCCCGGGATCATCGACGTCTCGGCGCCCGACACCACGGGCGAGAACGCGATCAGCACGAGCGCCGTCCCGAGGCCGCCGTACATGCTGAGCACCGCGCCCCGGGTGGAGAACCGCCGCCAGTAGAGGGAGTACAGGATCGTCGGCAGGTTCGCGCTCGCGGCGACCGCGAACGCGAGGGCGACGAGGAACGCGACGTTCTGCCCGTTCGCGCCGATGCCCGCGAGGATCGACACGATCCCGATCACGACGACCGTGATCCGCGCGACCCGCACCTCGCCGTTGGCCGAGACCTGGCCCTTCTTGATGACGCTGCCGTACACGTCGTGCGCGAAGGACGCCGCCGCCGTGATGGTCAGCCCGGCGACCACCGCCAGGATGGTGGCGAAGGCCACCGCGGCGATGATCCCGAGGAGGATCGGCCCGCCGAGCTCGAGCGCGAGGAGCGGCGCGGCGGAGTTCACGCCGCCGGGGGCCGCGAGGATCCGCTCGCTGCCGAGCAGCGCGCCCGCGCCGTAGCCGAGCACCAGGGTGAAGAGGTAGAAGACGCCGATGAGCCAGATCGCCCAGACGACGCTCCGGCGGGCCTCCTTCGCGGTCGGCACCGTGTAGAAGCGCATGAGCACGTGGGGGAGGCCCGCCGTGCCGAGCACCAGCGCGAGCGCGAGCGACAGGAAGTCGAGCTTCGTGATGCCCGTGGCCCCGTACTGGTTGCCGGGCTCGAGCACGGGCTTGTCGGCCGCGGCCGCCGCGGCGCCCAGGAGCTCCGAGACATTGAACCCGTGGATCGCGAGCACCCACACGGTCATCACGGCGGCGCCCGCGATGAGCAGGCACGCCTTGATGATCTGCACCCAGGTGGTGCCCTTCATCCCGCCGACGAGCACGTAGACGATCATGAGCGCCCCGACGACCGCGATCACGAGCGACTGCCCGAGCCGGTCGTCGATGCCGAGCAGCAGCGAGACGAGCCCGCCGGCGCCCGCCATCTGGGCGAGCAGGTAGAAGAAGCAGACCGCGAGCGTCGTCGTGGCCGCGGCCAGCCGCACCGGACGCTGCTTGAGCCGGAAGCTCAGCACGTCGGCCATCGTGAACTTGCCGGTGTTGCGCATGAGCTCGGCGACCAGCAGCAGGGCCACGAGCCACGCCACCAGGAACCCGATGGAGTAGAGGAACCCGTCGTACCCGTTGATGGCGATGGCGCCGACGATGCCGAGGAACGACGCCGCCGAGAGGTAGTCGCCCGCGATCGCGGTGCCGTTCTGCGGCCCGGTGAAGGAGCGGCCGGCCGCGTAGTAGTCCGCGGCCGTGGAGTTGTTCCGGCTCGCGCGGAAGACGATCACCAGGGTGATGACCACGAACGCCCCGAAGATCGAGATGTTGAGGACCGGATCGCCCGTGTCGGTCGTCGGCGTGGTGGCCATGGCCGAGACGCCCGGCGCGCTCACCGTCGGCCGCCCTTCCGGCGCTTCGGCGGGGTGGATCCGCGGGGTCCCGCCGCGGCGACGCGCTCGCGCTCCTCCAGGTCGGCGCGGATCTCCGCGGCGATCGGGTCGAAGCGCGCGTTCGCCCGGCTCACGTACCAGGTGGTGATGGCGAACGTTGTGACGAACTGCCCGAGCCCCAGCAGGATCCCGAGGTTCACGTTCCCGATCACGGGCGTGGACATGAACTCGTGCGCGTAGTCCGACAGCAGGACGAACGCGAAGTACCAGACGAGGAACGCGACGGCCAGCGGGAACACGAAGCCGCGGTGCGCGCGCTTCAGCTCCCGGAACCTCGCCGAGTCCTCGACCTCCCGGTAGTCGACGGCCGGCCGGGGGTCCCCGACCGGATGAGCGGCGTCGCCCATGTGATCTCCTCGAGATGAGGCCGCACCTCGTCGTGCGGCACTCCCAGGTTAGGCACAGGCGAGGGGTGTTGACCAGGGCCCGCCCCCGGATCGTCCGGCGGGCCGGCTCAGGAGAACAGGCCGGGCAGCAGCTGCAGCGCCACCGGGTACCCCACGAAGCTCACGACGTCGAGGATCAGGTGGGCCACCACGACGGGCGCCGTCCGGCCGAACCGCACGTAGCACCAGCCGAACACGACCCCCATCGCCACGTTGCCGATGAAGGGCCCGTATCCCTGGTACAGGTGGTAGCTGCCCCGCAGCACCGCCGCGGCGAGGATCACGGTCCACGTCCCGAGCCGCCCGTTCCCCCAGCCGAGCTCGCGGAGCCGCGTGAAGAGGTAGCCGACGACGATCACCTCCTCCTGCAGGGCCGCGCGGAGCGCGACCAGCACGAGCACCGGCACGGTCCACCAGTAGGAGTCGAGGGCGGTGGGGACCACGTCCACGGTGATCCCGAGGGCCCGGCCCGCGAAGTACAGACCGAGCCCGGGCACGCCGATGAGCGCGGCGAGCCCGAACCCGGCGGCGACGTCGCGTCCGGGCCGGGTGAGGTCGAGGCCGATGCGGCGGAACGCGCTCCGGCCGGGCTGCCACAGGAGGTAGAGCACCAGGGCCGCCGGCACGAGCGCGGTGGCGACGTCGAGCAGCTGGTAGAGGAGGTCGAAGACCTGGCGGTCGTTCAGGCTCCGGTTGATGGTCGCGCTCTGCGAGCCGAGCGACTCCGCGCGGGTCGACAGGTCGACGATGCGGAGGACCGAGTACACCGCGCTCGCCCCGAGCGACAGCCCGAGCACGATCGCGATCTCCCACCGGAGCCTGGTCCGCGTCGCGGGCTCCGGGAGCGGACGGGGGGCGCGGGGGCGGTCGGGGGCGTCGGGCACGGGCCGATCCTAGGCGCGCGCATCTGCCTGACCGCCCGGCGGCCGTGCGTGGCCGGTGAGGCCCCTGACGACGCGATCCGTCGCCGGAGGCGGTGGGAACACGCGATCCCGACGGTCGAGACGCACGGATCCGGACCCCGACGCGCGGATCCGCGCGTCCGAGTTACCGGTATGTAACGTTTGCGTCCAGTTTTTGCAAAGACTCCCAGCCGTACCTATGGTCGTTCTTATCTGCGCGGTCGACTGCACGCACGGTGGGTCCGCGCCATTCCCATGCACAGGAGGAACATTGAAAATCAGACGCCTTGTGGTGGCTGGTGCTGCAATTGTCTCCGGTGCCCTCGTCCTCAGCGGCTGCTCTGCGCCCGCTCAGGAGTCCGAGGTCATCGACGGCTCTTCGATCACCGTGGCCTGGAACGACCCGTTCCTCGAGTACAACAACCTGTCGGCGACCGGCAACGCGACCGCCAACACGAACATCGTCTACCTGACGAACCGCTCGTTCAACTACTACGACGACGGCCCGACCCTGGTGAAGGACGAGGACTTCGGCACCTACGAGAAGGTCTCCGACGACCCGCTCGTGGTGAAGTTCACCATCGCGGACGGCGTCAAGTGGAGCGACGGCACGCCCGTCGACGCCGCGGACATGCTGCTCAACTGGGCGGCGAACACCACGAACGTCAACACGGTCGGCGGCGACGACGTCCAGACCGACGAGGAGACCGGCGCGGTCACCACCGGCGACGACCAGGTCTTCTTCAACTCCGGCGCCGTGGCGGACACCCGCCTCGGTCTCGTCACGCAGACCCCCGAGATCGGCGACAACGGCCGCAGCCTCACCTACACGTACGACAAGCCGTACGTCGACTGGGAGGTCGCGACCGGCAACGGCGTCGGCGTCTCCGCCCACGGCACGACCCAGCTCGCCTTCCCGGACGACGACCTGTCGGCCGAGGACGCCAAGGAGAAGCTGATCACGGCCATCCAGGACAAGGACGCCAGCGTCCTCGCCCCGGTCTCCAAGATCTGGAACGACGGCTACCGCTACTCGGACATGCCCGCCGAGGCGCAGAAGACGCTGGCCACCGGCCAGTACGTCATCTCGGACCTCAAGGCCGACCAGTACGTGACGCTCACCGCGAACCCCGAGTACACCGGCAGCAAGAAGCCGAAGTACCAGGAGATCACGGTCCGCTTCATCGCGGACCCGCAGGCGCAGATCCAGGCCCTCGAGAACGGCGAGGTCTCGATCGCGTCCGGCCAGCCCACGGCTGACCTCCTCAAGCAGGTCCAGGGCCTCAGCGGCGTCGAGTACAAGGGCCAGGCCGAGGGCACGTACGAGCACGTCGACCTCCAGACCACCAACGGCGGCGCGTTCGACGCGTCGAAGTTCGGCGGCGACGAGGAGAAGGCGAAGCTCGTCCGCCAGGCGTTCTTCAAGACCCTGCCGCGCGAGGAGATCCTCGAGAAGCTCATCAAGCCCCTCCAGGAGGACGCGGAGCTCCGCAACTCGAACGTCTTCGTGCCCGGCACGGAGAACTACGAGGCCTCCGTGAAGGAGAACGGCTACGCCGACCAGACGGTCGACATCGAGGGCGCCAAGGCGCTCCTCGCCGAGGCCGGCGTCACGGGCACGATCGACGCCCGCGTCCTCTACGGCCAGGGCAACACCCGTCGCCAGCAGGAGTTCGAGCTCATGCGCCAGTCGGCCAGCCAGGCCGGCTTCAACCTCATCGACGTGAACAGCGCGACGTGGGGCGCCGACCTCTCCAGCAAGCCCGACTCGTACGACATCGCCCTCTTCGGCTGGCAGTCCACGAGCCTGGCGGTCGGCGAGTCCGGCCCGAACTACCAGACCGGCGGCATCAACAACTACTACGGCTGGTCCAACCCGGAGATCGACGACCTGTTCACGCAGCTCGACACCGAGACTGACCCGGACAAGCAGCGCGAGATCCTGATCCAGGCGGAGACGCTCATCCAGGAGCAGAGCTGGACGACGCCGATCTTCCAGTTCCCGGGCCTGACGGCCTGGAGCGACACGGTGACGGGCGTCAAGCCGGCCTTCCTCTCCCCGACGTTCTTCTGGAACTTCGACGAGTGGGCACCGGCGAACACCTCCGCCGAGTAGCACGGCAGCAGTGAACGCGCACCCCCGAACGGGGTGAGCGTGAGGGTGCCGAGGCCACCTGGCCTCGGCACCCTCTCCATGTCCGTTGCCGATTCGTGATCCGCGGATCCGGCCGCGTATGCTCTCGTCGGGTCGGGTCACGAGCCCTGGCCGAACACAGAAAGGGACGTCGTCGCCCTGTGCTTACCTTCGTCTTGAGACGCCTCGTCGCGTCGTTCTTCGTCCTCCTGGGCGCCAGCTTCATCATCTACAACCTGGCCGCCAACTCGGGTGATCCGCTCGCCGACCTGCGCGAGTCGCCCTCGCCCAACCGCGACGCGCTCATCGCGGCCCGCACGGAGGCGCTGAACCTCGACGTGCCGCCGCCGCTGCGCTACTTCACCTGGCTCGCGGGCGTGTTCAAGGTGTTCATCGGCCAGATCGACCTGGGGCGCGCCATCGACGGCCGCGAGGTCAACGGCATGATCGCCACGGCGGCCGGCCAGACCATCCAGCTGGTGACCATCGCCACCGTCATCGCCGTCATCATCGGCGTGGCGATCGGCATGACGACGGCCCTCCGCCAGTACAGCGGCTACGACTACACGGTCACGTTCTCGTCGTTCCTCTTCTTCTCCCTCCCCGTCTTCTTCGTGGCCGTGCTGCTGAAGCAGTACGTCGCCATCGGCTTCAACGACTTCCTGACGGACCCCTCGATCCCGCCGCTGGTCATCGTGGTGCTGTCCCTCCTGTCCGGCTTCGTCTGGATGAGCATCATCGGCGGCGACCCGAAGCCCCGCCTCGTCGTGTTCGGCTCCGCCACCGTCATCACCGCGATCGTGCTCACGTACCTCACGATCACCGAGTGGTTCGCGCGCCCGGGGCTCGGCATCGTCCTCATCGCCGCGCTCGGCGCGCTCATCGCGGTGCTCATCACGTCGCTCTCCACGGGCCTGCGCAACCGGCGCGCGTTCTACTCCGCGCTCGGCATGGCCGCCCTCGGCGCCGCGCTCTGGTTCCCGCTGCAGTACGTGCTCACGGTCTCCGCCCCCTGGTGGATCACGTTGGTCCTCATCGCGGCGTTCGCCGTGGTCGGCATCGTCGTGGGCTACGTCGTGGGCCAGAACGACAAGCCCATCGTCGCCCGCGGCGCCGCCATTACCGGCGGGCTCGTAGCGCTGCTGATCATCGTCGACCGCGTCATGCAGGTGTGGCCGGACTACGTGCAGAACACGCGCGGGCGCCCCATCGCCACCGTCGGCGCCGTCACCCCGGGCCTCAACGGCTCGGTCTGGCAGGGCATGCTCGACAGCTACACGCACCTCCTCCTGCCCACCATCGCGCTGCTGCTCATCTCGGTGGCCAGCTACTCGCGCTACTCGCGGGCGAGCCTGCTCGAGGTCATGAACCAGGACTACGTGCGCACCGCGCGCGCGAAGGGCCTCACCGAGCGCACCGTCATCATGCGGCACGCGTTCCGCAACGCCATGATCCCCGTCGCCACCGTCATCGCCTTCGACGTCGGCGCGCTCATCGGCGGTGCGGTCATCACGGAGACGATCTTCGCGTGGAAGGGCATGGGGTCGATCTTCCAGGACGCCCTGCGCACCACCGACCTCAACCCCCTGATGGGATTCATCCTGATCACCAGCATCCTGACCGTGATCTTCAACATGCTGGCCGACATCCTGTACTCGGTCCTCGATCCTCGA
Source organism: Clavibacter sp. GW821-FHT01D01 (assembly GCF_059422605.1). Lineage (NCBI taxonomy): Bacteria > Bacillati > Actinomycetota > Actinomycetes > Micrococcales > Microbacteriaceae > Clavibacter > Clavibacter sp. GW821-FHT01D01. The sequence continues at coordinate 143,494 of NZ_JBWKXC010000004.1, read as the reverse complement.
ATCCGGGTGAGCTGACACATGACGAACGCACTGATGGGGAACCCCAACGACCCCCACAACGACCCGAACCTGCCCGAGGGCGGTGCCAACTCCGAGCTGACCATCGAGCAGCGCGAGATCGAGGGCCTCAGCCAGGGCACCGTCGTCCGCCGTCGGTTCCTGCGTCACAAGGGCGCGATGACCGCGCTCGTCGTGCTCGTCCTGGTCGCGATCCTCGTGTACTCCTCCGTCGGCATCCAGTTCCTCGGCCTGCGCATCCCGGGGTGGTGGATGTGGGGCTACGAGGACGCCTCGCCCATCGTCAACGGCGGCGACCCGACATGGGTGCTGCCGTTCCAGTTCGGCTCCCACCCCTTCGGCCAGGACGAGATCGGGCGCGACATCTTCGCCCGCGTCATGCGCGGCACGCAGCAGTCCATCGTCGTGATGGTCGTATACGGCATCATCGCCGCGTTCCTCGGCATCGTGATCGGCGCCCTCGCCGGGTTCTTCCGTGGCCGCATCGACTCGATCCTGATGCGCTTCACCGACCTGATCATCGTGATCCCGGTCATCGTGATCGCCGCCGTCCTCGGCCGCACCTTCGGCAGCCTCGGAGCGGCCGTGCTCGGCGTGACGCTCGGTCTGGTCGGCTGGCCGAGCCTCGCGCGCCTCGTGCGCGGAGAGTTCCTCAGCCTCCGCGAGCGCGAGTTCGTCGATGCCGCCCGCGTCGCTGGAGCCTCCAACAGCCGCATCGTCTTCCGGCACATCCTGCCGAACGCCATCGGCGTCGTCATCGTGTCGACGACGTTGCTCATGAGCGCGGCCATCCTGCTCGAGGCTGCGCTGTCCTTCCTCGGCTTCGGCATCCGGCCGCCGGACGTCTCGCTCGGCCAGATCATCAACGAGTACCAGGGCGCCTTCTCGACGCGGCCGTGGCTGTTCTGGTTCCCGGGCCTGTTCATCGTCATCATCGCGCTGTCGATCAACTTCATCGGCGACGGCCTGCGCGACGCGTTCGACCCGCGCCAGCGGCGAATGCCGGGCGGACAGGGCCCCTACCGCCAGATGTTCGCCATGCTCACGGGCCGCGGCGGACGCGACAGCGGCCCGAAGGCAGGGTCGGGCGCCGAGGGCGTCCGCGTCTCGCCGCCCGTCGGGTCCGCGCGACCGGACTCGCAGGCCGACGGCCCGGCGTCCGACCGCACGGACGGCCGATGACGGTCACGGCGACGCGCCGGCCCGTCGGCCCCGCCCGCGGCTCCGGTCCGGTCTCAGACCAGGCTGCTCGCCACGGTCGCGACGACCAGCACCGCCAGCACGGCGATCTCGACCCAGTGCGTACGGACGCGGCGGGCCTCCTCCTCGACCGGGCCGCCCAGGTGGCCCGCCTCGGCGAGGTCGGCCAGGCGCAGCCGGATCACCGTGGCCGCGTCGCCCGAGTCGGTGCGCGGCAGGTCCCCGCGACGGGCGTCCTGCATCATGGCGCTGAGGTACGGCTGGTTCCGCTCCTCCTTCGTCGTGATGTAGGCGTTCGAGTGCCGGCCGGGCGCCGGAGCGGCCCAGGCCGTGACGCGCTCGTGCGCGGTCGTGATGTTCAGGGCCCACTTCGTGTCCACCCGGCGGATCGCCGGCCACGAGATGTCGTGCGTGCGGAAGACGTTGCGGATCTCGACGCCCTCCGTGGCGATGCGCACCCGCGGGTTCCAGAAGACGAGCCACGACGCGTAGGCCAGCATCAGCGGAGCCCACACCGCCGTCGGCAGGAGGTCGGCACGACCACCGACCACGGTGCTCACGAGCACCAGGACCGCGATCGCCGAGACGATCACGGTCAGCAGGCGTCCGAACGACGGGCGGATGACGACGGGCTGATCCATGGCCTCATCGTCCCACGGCCCGCATCGACGCCCCCCGACACCCCTACTTCCACCAGCCAGGAGGCCGCAGCATGAGCGCTCACGCGAACGGGGCGGATCCCGCCGCCCCCATCCTCGAGGTCTCCGGCCTCGGAGTCGACTTCTGGGTCGGCGACGAGTGGATCCCCGCGGCCATCGACCTCGACTACACGGTCAACCCGGGCGAGGTGCTCGCGATCGTCGGCGAGTCCGGCTCGGGCAAGAGCGTCAGCTCGATGTCGCTGCTCGGCCTCCTGCCGAAGAACGGCCGGGTCCGGGGGAGCGCCAAGCTCAAGGGCGTCGAGATGGTCGGCGCCGACCAGGCGACCCTGCGGAAGGCGCGCGGCAACGACATCGCCGTCATCTTCCAGGAGCCGATGACCGCGCTGAACCCCGTCTACACGGTGGGCTTCCAGATCGTGGAGGCGCTGCGCGTCCACCAGTCGATCATCCCGTCGGCCGCGAAGGTGCGCGCGCTCGAGCTGCTGAAGCTCGTGGAGATGCCCGACCCGGAGAAGGCGTTCGACTCCTACCCGCACCAGCTCTCTGGAGGGCAGCGCCAGCGCGCCATGATCGCCCAGTCGCTGTCGTGCGACCCCGACATGCTGATCGCCGACGAGCCGACCACGGCGCTCGACGTGACCATCCAGGCGGAGATCCTCGACCTGCTGCGGAAGCTGCACCAGCGCCTCAACAGCGCGATCGTCATCATCACCCACGACATGGGCGTGGTCGCCGACCTCGCGACCAACGTCATCGTGATGAAGAGCGGCCGCATCGTCGAGCGCGGCTCGGTGCGCGAGATCTTCCAGGCGCCGAAGGACCCGTACACGAAGCAGCTGCTCGCGTCGGTGCCGCACCTCGGCACCGGCGAGGCGTCGCAGGTGGAGGTCGCGGCCCGCACCACCGAGCCCGCCATCTCTCTGAAGGACGTCGACATCGACTACCCGAAGCTCGGCCGCGTGCCGGCGTTCCGGGCCGTGTCCGGCGCCTCCTTCGACATCCACCCCGGTGAGGTCGTGGGCGTCGTCGGCGAGTCGGGATCCGGCAAGACGACCATCGCCCGCGCCGCGGTCGGGCTCCTGCCCGTCGCCGGCGGGGAGATGACGGTCGCGGGGCGCCGCATGACCGGCATCTCGCAGAAGGACCTGCGGGCCGTGCGCCGCGAGATCGGCATCGTCTTCCAGGACCCGGGCTCCTCGCTGAACCCCCGCTGGCCCATCGGCCAGAGCATCGGCGAGCCGCTCGAGCTCTCAGGCCAGTTCTCGAAGAAGCAGCAGAGCGACCGCGTCGAGGAGCTCCTCGACCAGGTCGAGCTGCCGCGCAGCTTCCGCAACCGCTACCCGAACGAGCTCTCGGGCGGCCAGCGCCAGCGCGTCGGCATCGCCCGGGCGCTCGCGCTCCGGCCCAAGGTGCTCGTGGCCGACGAGCCCACCTCGGCGCTCGACGTGTCGGTGCAGGCGCGCGTGCTGGCGCTCTTGCAGGAGATCCAGAAGGAGCTCCAGTTCGCGTGCCTCTTCGTCAGCCACGACCTCGCGGTGGTCGACCTCCTCGCCGACCGCATCGTGGTGATGAACCACGGCAAGATCGTGGAGCAGGGGCCGACCGAGTCGATCCTCCGGAACCCGCAGCACCCGTACACGCAGAAGCTCATCGCCGCCGTGCCGCTGCCGGATCCCGACCAGCAGCAGGAGCGCCGCCAGCTCCGCGAGGCGCTGCGCGACCAGCAGCCGCCCGCGGCCTGACCGCCCCCGCACTACCCGGCCCGCCGCCCGGCGCACCCCCTCGCGGGGGCGCGCGGGCGGCGGGCCTCGTCGTGCCCGTGGGGGTGTGCGAAAGTCCGACCCGGAGCTGGACCGGGCCTCTAGCTTCGAGGACGGGGATGAACGGCTGGTTGGCTCTGTGATGCATGTCGGAGATCCGCTTCCTGCTCCCTCATCGATTCAGAGCGGGGCAGGTCGCGCTGGCGGAGCCGGTGAGGTCTGCAAGTTCGCCGGTGGTCATGATCGCAGTCCCTCGGCTACGTCCTCGCGGCCCTCATCGTCTTGTTGGAGGTCGGACTCGAAGATCAGGAAGGCAAGTGGATGACGACGTCACATGAGCGCGCGCGCAGACGCACCGCAAGCGGGATCGCCGTAGCAAGCAGTCTGGTCCTGGGTTGCGGGCTGTCCTTGCTCGTGGCCTCACCCGCCATGGCGAAGGGACCCGGTGATGTGCGGACGGCGCATTGCGCCGCCGGGAAGATCGTGCAGCTGTACTGGCAGAACACCGGACACGTCGGCCTCTTCGGCGATCGTGCCGGCCAATTCGATCTGAACGACTACATCGCCAGGTATCCGGCTGGCGCCAACTCCTACAACACCGGGCTTTCCGACTTCACCTGGGGATTCGGGAACAGCGGGGATGGCGACATCGTCCCCGGCACATCGAGCTTCACCTGCGTCAGCTTCCGAGCGTGATCCTCCAGGCGTCCTGAGGGGAGGCCGTCTGGAGTCGACGGCGCATGGCACCGAGAAGCGAGGCGGCGGAGTGCTGCGCGCGCGTGACGTCGCCCGCTTCCATGGCTCTCGGCAACCCCCAGTGTCACGGCCGTCAGGTGTCGCCCTGTCATCGCCCACCGGGCCTTCACAGGAGGAGGCGACCTCGGTCGGAGCTCCCCGCACGACCCGGCCCGCCGTCCGTCGCACCCCCTCCCGGGGGCGCGCGGGCGGCGGGCCTCGTCATGCCGCTCGCGTAGGATCGTCCGCGATGGACAGCGACACGCGAGGCCCCGAGGCCGCTCCAGCCCGGCGCCCGCGAAGGATCCGCCGGGCCGTCCGCGGTGCCTCCGCCGCCGTCGCGCTGGCCCTCGTGGCCGGCCTCGCCGCCTGCGCGCCGACGACCGGGATGGTCGCCGACACCGAGATCCGCGCCGCGCTGCCCACGTCCTTCACCTCCTACAACGCGGCTTCCCGCACCGGCGGGACTGACGGCAACCGGGAGATCGTCCACGCGACGAACGCCCGCTTCTCGGAGGTCGCCCCGGACGGCACGGTCGCCGCCGACCCCGGCTACGGGTCCGCGCGGGTCGTCTCGCGCGACCCCTTCACCGTCGAGTACACGGTGGCCGAGGGCGTCCGCTGGTCCGACGGCGAGCCCGTCGACGCGGCCGACCTCCTGCTCGCCTGGGCCGCGGGGTCCGGCGCGCTCGACACCCCGGGCTTCGACGCGGCGGGGTACGTCGACGAGTCCACCGGCGGGTACACCGGCCCGCTCCCGGAGGAGGCCGTCTGGTTCGACGCCGCGGCCGACGAGACGCTGACGCACGTCACGCGCACGCCGGAGATCGGCGACGGCGGCCGGTCGATCACCATGGTCTTCGACGAGTACGCGCCCGACTGGCGCCTCGCGTTCGAGGTCGGGCTCCCGGCGCACGCCGTCGTGCAGCTCGCGCTCGACATGTCGAGCCCCGGCCGCGCCAAGCAGACGCTGGTCGACGCCGTGCAGGACGGCGCCCCCGAGCTCCTCTCGCCCATCTCCGATGCGTGGAACCGCGGCTTCGGCGTGGCCGAGATCGCGGCGCACCCCGACCGCGCCGTGGGCTCCGGGCCGTACGCCATCGACTCGATCGATCCGGGCACGTCCATCACGCTGCGGGCCAACCGCTTCTACTCCGGCTTCCACCGGCCGTCGGTCGAGCGCATCGTCGTGTCGACCATCGAGGATCCGGGCGCCGCGGTCCAGGCCCTCGCCGACGGCGACGTCGACGTGATCGCGCCGACGGCCGACGGCGAGCTCGCCGACGCCCTCGCCGACCTCGACGGCGTGCAGGTCGTGCGCGGCGCGTCCGCGGCGTGGGAGCGCCTCGATCTGCAGACCGCGGGCGCCCGGAACCCCGCGATGTCGGACGTGGCCGTCCGCACGGCGTTCCTGTCCACGATCCCGCGGGACGAGATCCTCCGCGACGCGGCCGCGCCCATCGACCCCGACGCCACCACGCGCGACTCCTTCGTCCTCTCCCCGGGGACGGACGGCTACGCCGACCAGGTGCGGGCCAACGGGTCGAGCCGCTTCGACGAGGTCGACCTCGACGAGGCCCGTCGGCTGCTCGCCGCGGCCGGCCAGGCGGCCCCCGAGGTGTGCGTGCTGTTCGACCCCGCCGATCCCCGCCGCGTCGCCGCGTTCGAGGCGATCCGCGACTCGGCCGGCGAGGCCGGGTTCGTCGTCACCGACTGCTCCACCCCGCAGTGGGAGAGCGTGCTCGACCAGGCAGGCGCGTACGACGCCGCGCTCATCGGATCCGAGGACGCGTACCCGTCGGTCGCCTCCGTCCGCGCGGCGCACGAGGGACGCGCCGACGCCCGGGACGGCCAGGCGACCGCCGACCCCGACGTCGCGTCGCTCTTCGCCTCGCTCAGCCGCACCGAGGACGACGACGCCCGCACCGAGCTCCTGCTGCGCCTGGACCGCCGCATGTACGGCGACCGCACCGGGCTCCCGCTCTACCAGCACCCCGCCCTGGCGGCCGCGCAGGAGCGGGTCGGCGGGGTCCAGGTGTCCGCGCACCAGGCCGGGATCCTCGACGACGCGTGGCGCTGGACGCTCGCCCCCGCCGCTCCCTGAGCCCGGTTTGCATCGGCACGGTAGACTGGACGACGCTGGGAATAGCAGACGGCGGCTCTTCGCCCTACTCCCTTGATGACAAGGCCAGCATCCTCTTCCCACTGAAGGACAGCACTATGGCGCTAGTCGCGCGCAACGACCTCCGCAATGTGGCCATCGTGGCCCACGTGGACCACGGCAAGACGACCCTGGTCGACGCCATGCTCAAGCAGACGAACTCGTTCGACGCCCACTTCGAGGGCGAGGACCGCATGATGGACTCGAACGACCTCGAGCGCGAGAAGGGCATCACGATCCTCGCGAAGAACACCGCGGTGCTCTACAACGGGAAGCACGCCGACGGCTCGCCCATCGTCATCAACGTGATCGACACCCCGGGCCACGCCGACTTCGGCGGCGAGGTCGAGCGCGGCCTCTCCATGGTCGACGGCGTCGTGCTCCTCGTCGACGCGTCCGAGGGCCCGCTGCCCCAGACGCGCTTCGTGCTCCGCAAGGCCCTCGAGGCCAAGCTCCCCGTGATCCTCCTGGTCAACAAGACCGACCGCCCCGACGCGCGCATCGACGAGGTCGTGGCCGAGAGCCAGGACCTGCTCCTCGGCCTCGCCTCCGACATGTCGGACGAGCACCCCGACCTCGACCTCGACGCGATCCTCGACGTGCCCGTCGTCTACGCGTCCGGCCGCAACGGCGCCGCGAGCGCCAACAAGCCGGAGAATGGCGAGCTGCCCGACAACGAGGACCTCGAGCCCCTGTTCAAGGCGATCCTCGACCACGTCCCGGCGCCGACCTACGACGACGCGCACCCGCTCCAGGCCCACGTCACCAACCTCGACGCGTCGCCCTTCCTCGGCCGCCTCGCCCTCCTCCGCGTCTTCAACGGCACGATCAAGAAGGGCCAGCAGGTCGCCTGGGTCAAGCACGACGGCACCGTCAAGAACGTGAAGATCACCGAGCTCCTCATCACGAAGGCGCTCGACCGCTTCCCGACCGAGTCCGCGGGCCCCGGCGACATCGTCGCCGTCGCCGGCATCGAGGACATCACCATCGGCGAGACGCTCGCCGACCCCGAGGACGTCCGCCCGCTCCCCACCATCACGGTGGACGACCCGGCCATCTCGATGACCATCGGCACGAACACCAGCCCGCTCATCGGCAAGGTCAAGGGCCACAAGCTCACCGCGCGCATGGTCAAGGACCGCCTCGACCGCGAGCTCATCGGCAACGTGTCCATCAAGCTCGTCGACATCGGCCGCCCGGACGCCTGGGAGATCCAGGGCCGTGGCGAGCTGGCGCTCGCGATCCTCGTGGAGCAGATGCGCCGCGAGGGCTTCGAGCTCACCGTCGGCAAGCCGCAGGTGGTCGTGAAGCAGGTCGACGGCAAGGTACACGAGCCCTACGAGCACCTCACCATCGACTCGCCCGAGGAGTACCTCGGCGCGATCACGCAGCTCCTCGCCGCCCGCAAGGGCCGCATGGAGGGCATGAGCAACCACGGCACCGGCTGGGTCCGCATGGAGTTCGTCGTCCCGTCGCGCGGCCTCATCGGCTTCCGCACGGAGTTCCTCACCATCACGCGCGGCGCGGGCATCGCCAACGCCGTGTCGCACGGCTACGAGCAGTGGGCGGGCGAGATCACGACCCGCGTCAACGGCTCGATCGTCGCCGACCGCGCCGGTGTCGCCACCCCGTTCGCCATGGTCGCCCTGCAGGAGCGCATGTCGTTCTTCGTGGAGCCCACGCAGGAGGTCTACGAGGGCATGGTCGTCGGCGAGAACTCGCGTGCGGACGACATGGACGTGAACATCACCAAGGAGAAGCAGCTGACCAACATGCGTCAGTCCACCTCCGACTCCTTCGAGCGCATGACGCCCTCGCGGAAGCTGACGCTCGAGGAGTGCCTCGAGTTCGCCCGCGAGGACGAGTGCGTCGAGGTCACGCCCGAGTTCGTCCGGATCCGCAAGGTCGAGCTGGACGCCAACGCGCGCCAGCGGAAGACCTCGCGGCTGAAGAAGCAGAACGCGTAGCGCAGCACCACCCGGACGGGCCCGTCCGCCAGGTCCCTCCGCAGGAGGCGGCCGGCGGGCGGGCCCGTCCTCGTCTCCGCCTCGGCCGGGGGACCGGGGATCACCGGCGGGCGCAGCATCCGGGCATGATCTCCGACGGCTCCGACGGCTCCGACGGCTCCGACGGCTCCGACGGCTCCGACGGCTCCGACGGCTCCGACGGCTCCGACGG